>JAZODZ010000303.1:0-4753 GCA_045597285.1 Myxococcota bacterium | reverse complement strand
GATGCCATTGAGACATATTTCAATTCTTCTCCAGAGAACCCCTATTTGAAAGTTAAGGCATTGTTCGATTCTTGGAATCTGGATATCGATGATTATATGGAAGAATTTGGAAACTAAGCCTCCCCCAAAACCTCCTCCTCTTCATTAAAGAACAAAAAAATCCCCCGGCTCTTTCGAACCGGGGGATTTTTTTATCAGGCCGTTAGTTCATCGCCCAACCGCGAGCCACGCACGCTTTCGCCACGCGATCGATCGCGATCATGTAAGCTGCGTTTCTCATATACACGTTCTTGTCGACGTGCATCTGATGGACGGCGTGATACGCCGAACTCATCTTCTGATCGAGCTTCGTCAGGACTTCTTCTTTTTCCCAGAAATAGTTCATGTTGCACTGAACCTGCTCGAAATACGAGCACGTCACGCCGCCGGCATTGCACAGGAAATCGGGAATGACATAGATGCCGCGGGCCTTGATCACCTCGTCGGCTTCGGGCGTCGTCGGGCCGTTCGCGCCTTCGGCAATGATCTTCACGCTCTTGCTGATCTTCCCTACCGTCTCCGCATTGATCTGATTCTCCAGCGCCGCCGGAATCAAAATGTCGACGTCCTGTTCGATCCACGCCTCGCCCGGAAGAACTTCATATCCCAGTGCCTTGGCCTGGACTTTGTCGATTTCGCCATGCTCGTTCGTGATCTTCTTCAGTTCGACGATATCGACGCCGCTTTCGCGCTTGAAGCAATACGATTTCTTGTCGCCGTTGTCCCAGCACGACACGCAGATCAGTTTGCCGCCCAGTTTGAGGTAACGTTCGCACGCATAATACGCCACATTGCCGAACCCCTGAATCGATGCACGCGTTTTCGTGATGTCGATGCCGAGTGTCTTGCACGCTTCGTTCAACGTGCAGATGACGCCGTAACCCGTCGCCTCGGTACGCCCCAGCGAACCGCCGCTCCCTACCGGTTTGCCCGTGATGAACCCCGGGAATTTGCCGTGATGAATCGCTTCGTATTCATCGAGCATCCAAATCATGTGGTAGCCCCTCGTGTTCATGTCGGGCGCAGGAACGTCCTGAACCGGGCCAACTTCACGTGCCAGTGCGCGAACCCATGCACGGCAAAGTCTTTCCTGTTCCGTCATCGAAAGCTCATGCGTGTCGCAGTCGATCCCGCCTTTGCCGCCGCCAAGAGGAATGTCCACCACTGCGCATTTCCATGTCATCCACGTCGCCAGTGCGCGGACTGTGTCAATCGTCTCGCCGGGCGCAAAACGAATGCCGCCCTTGCAGGGACCGCGACCGTCGTTGTGCTGTACGCGATAGCCCTTGAATACACGCATCGAACCGTCGTCCATACGGATCGGGAGCGTGAACGCAAATTCACGCATCGGTTCGCGAAGAAGTGCGCGAATACTGCTGCTCAAATTCAGCTGATCTGCTACCGTATCAAACTGTTTCTGGGCCATTTCGAACGGATTGAATGCCATGCTTTTTCTCCTCAATTTGCCGCCTTCGGGGCGGGCTGTAGCGCTGTGCGCTTGAAAACTCGCCCCTTTTACTCCCAAGACATTTATTTGCAAGTTGTTTTCGAATTTTATTCTTTAAAATCTAAATTTTATCGAATATCCTACAAAGTGGCACTTGTCGGCATTTGGCGGTAACTGTGGTTTTGATGGCACGCCTATCTGCGATACGGCGTGCCGCGCGGCGCTATTTCACGGCCAGCTCCATATACCGCAAATCCGCTTAAACTCAGGCTTTTACCGTGATTGGTGACCAACCACTCGATGCCGTTCAATACGCGCCGCGCCCCCCTTGGGTGGTCTTTGTGGGGCACGCCTATTGACATACGGCGTGCCGCGCGGCGCTATTTCACGGTTATTCGCCTCTACCTCAAATCTGCTTCACCACTGGCTTTCACGGCCATCGACAAGATTATCACGACACCGTTCAATACGCACCGCGCCCCCCTTTGGGCACAAAAAAAGCCGCCCTCCCGGGCGGCCTATTTCCTAACTCCTATTTCCTAACTCCTATTTCCTATTTCCTAATTGATCTGTTCCTGACTTGCAACCGGCGGAACGACGAAATACGCAATGCCGGAATTCAGCACCGAACCGTCGCCCATGACTTCGATCTTGGCTTTCAAAAGCTGCGGCTCCTCCTTGGGCGGGAACACCGTCTGGTGATCGACGGGAATCACGTCGTAACAAACGCTCGTGCCCGGATCGAGTTTCTTAATCCCTTCAAATTTGCCGCTCACGATGTTCGAAACCTTCGTGCAAACACGTCCATCCACTTCCGCATCGGTCACATTGACTTTCAGTTCTGCGACGAGCTTCGAAACATCCTTGACATCGAGATCGGACGCACCCGATGTGATGCTGAGCTTCATGTTCTTCGCGAGTTTCCGGACGAGGCTGACGGTTTCCTGCTCGATCGTGGCGTCTTTGATTTCGGCGAGGAACAGGTCTTTGAGTTCTGTCGATGACACGTTCTGGCAGTCTTTGGCGCAATTTTCACCGGCAGGACATGAACCGGCTTCGCAGGCGATCTGTTTTGCCCAGTAATCGCGAGCTTCCGTTGAACCCCAGAGGCCGATGAAACGGATGTTGTTGTCGCGCAATGCCTTGCCAGGAATTGCGGCGTTGGTGAGTCTGTATTGGCCAACATATTTATCCGAGTCAATTTGGAATTCAGCATTATTCTCGTCGCCGGCCTGTACGAGAATCTTGATGGCTTCGCGGCGGAAGCCGACGCAGCCGACTCGCGAGGAGTCATTGACGCAGTTGAGTTTGGAACACTTGTTGTTCTGGCCCGTGCAGTGCTTTGCGCCTTCCGCAATCAGCGCGGGGGGCTGAATGGCATTTTCGATGCCGCCCACGTCTTTCTGTGTGATGGCTTTTGCAACCTTGTTGGAATCTTCCTGGATGGGAACGCGATTTTCGAAGTTGTCGAGATACCCCCAGCCACCGTAGCCGGACCACATATTGACGAAACATCCATTGCCGTCGGAACCGATGTCGGGATCGACGATGCAACGGTTTTCGACGCTGCAAATCGAATTGCCGTTGTTGAGTCCCGCGCAGTCCTTGTTTTCCAGGCAGTCCTTGCCCAAATCCTTGCAACGCATGGTTTCGAGCATTGCCGGGATTTTCTTTGAAAGCGTACTGATTTCACCTGTCATCGAACCGCTCTGGTCGACGGCGAAGTAGATGTCGACCGTCTGAACGGACGTGGCGAAGCTCAGGGATTGCTTTTTCGGCGTGGTCTCGCCCTGGTAAGGCACGATGAAGAAGAAGTCGCCGTGCGCCTGCGGGTTGTCATTGGGATCGTTCAGGTCGGTGTTCAGGGCGATTTCAACATAATCGGGCACGTTGTCGCCGTCCGAATCGACCTTGTCCATGTCGGAACCCTTGCCTTTCTCATACATATCCGTCAGGCCGTCGCCGTCGTGGGCCGTGTCGAGAAAATCGGGGATCGCGTCGCCGTCGAGATCCTGGCAGTCGGTCAAAAAGCCGTTGGCGTCTTTCTTGCCATTGCATTCCACGTCATCCGGAATGCCGTTGTTGTCGGAATCTTTGGAATAACGAGCGAAGAACTGCCCGTCGTTGATGGTCGATTCGATGCCGTCGGGGATCGTGTCGCCGTCGCTGTCTTTGTCCAGATAATCCGGGATCGTGTCGGAATCGCAGTCGATGGGAATCTGCGGCGATCCGATGTTGTCCGGGAAGGTGTCCCCGTTGCAGTCGCCCGAGAACTGCACCCCTTCGGTGGCGGTCGATGTGAAAAGCCGCTCGCCAGTGATTTCGACGGTATCGTAAATGTTGTCGCCGTCGTTGTCATCGTCGAGGTAGTCGGGAATGGTGTCGCCGTCGGTATCGCGTGGATGCTTGGGATCGGGGCCGACCTCATCCGAATCGGGAATGCCGTTGTCGTCGCTGTCGGTGTCGAGGTAATTCGGGATATCGTCGTAATCGACATCTTCAGGCTCGTTGGCGCTACAGCCGTCGGTGCCGGCCTCGATCGAGTCGGGAATCGTGTCGCCGTCGCTGTCGTCATCCTTGTAATCGGGAATCGTGTCGCCGTCGCTATCGCGCTCGGTGTCGCGCCCTTCATCCGCATCGGAAATCGTGTCGCCGTCTTCATCCGGGGCAGGCGTACACTCCTGTTTGGGTTCTGGCTTTTCCGGGTCTGGCTTTTCCGGATCATCCGGCTGAGTCACGGGTTTGGGTTTGTTGGTGTTATTGTTATTGCCAATGACTTCGCTTTCGGTACAGCCGACAAACAGACCTGCGATAAGACACAAAATAACTGCTGGACGCCAGGTTTTCATATATCCATCCTTAACGATTATGTGACTGATTCACGGTGAAATTGCTCGTAGAAATCTGCTGTCGGCGCGTATGCAATAGCGACGACCGCGAGCCGTATGAAATAGGCTCGCGACGTGACGCGTATCGCCCTCAGGCGATAGCGGCACCCCACAAAATATCCATTATAGCAGATTATTTCGATTTATCACGTGACATGATGAAAATCATGCAGACCGGATGTTTCGGCGCGAAACGCGTTCAACGACGCGCATTCCGTATTCGCAAAGCCCCTCGAGCGTGAGGTCCGGGACGATAAAGTCGTGGGCGACGTATGGCGCAACGAGAGATGCGTACCCGCCAGTCAGGATGACACGGCACTCGAAATCGACGCTTTTGCGGATTTCGGCAATGATGCGCTCGACGCCGCCAGCCATGCAA
>JAZODZ010000302.1:0-9064 GCA_045597285.1 Myxococcota bacterium | reverse complement strand
CCCGCCGCGCTATTTCATACGCGCGGCGCACCTTTTCGGCATTCGTAAAGCCGATGATTATTCGCCAATGACAGCAATGATTTCGGCAGAACCGTTTGTATCGTTGGCTGCACCAGCCCCCTGGTATGTCAATCCTGCAGTGACATACTCGACATCCTTAGACGACAAAGTTCCACCGGCGTTTGTATAGGTCGTACCTGTCGCTGTAACGCCATAAATGAAGCTGGAACCGCCGGCACCGCTGTGTTTGTAAGCCTGACCGGTCGCGCCGGTGTACCAGCCACCGCCACCGCCACCGGCCAAATTCGAACTCGGATCAGGATTTCCGCTGCCAAAGAAGCAAATCGAATTCTTGCCGAGTCCGTTTCTGCATCCATTCTGGCCGCCGCCCGGCGTGGTTATAGTCGCAATGCCCTGATTCTGGCCGTCCTGACCGTTGGCTCCACCGCCCTGACTGCCGTCACTGACACCGGCTAATACACCATACATGGCCCCGCCGCCACCACCGGCGACGATGACGCGTTTAGCAAAGGTATTGGAACCGAGTCGAATATCCGTGCCACCGCCGCCGCCACAACCGTACTGTGTCGTTACGCTGTAAGTACCGTTTCCACCGCCGTTTGCACCACCACAGGACTTGTTGTAAAGGCACGTCGATCCGCCACCGCCGATGTTGATGTATGCCGTCGTCTTTTCAGGAAAGAGTCTGAAAACGGCCGTTGTTTTTCCACCACGTCCACCATAGCGGGCACTCGGCGCGGAAGTCGTATAACTCCCGCCGCCTGCGCCATAGACTGTCATACGGTATTGCCCCTTGGGCAATGTGAGCGATGTCGTTGAAGTAATCGTTCCTGGACTGCAGAAAGCCATCAATGAAAACAGAGAATTCACTGTCTTAAGTGTTTTACCATCATACAGTCCGCCACCGCTCGTCTTCGCCTGCAGATAAACATTGTCATAATAAGACTGTGCGGGAAGAGATCCCTTGATTGGCCCTTTTATGGTTACAACCTGATTGGCAGTCCAGTTGGATGGCGAGAATTTCAGGGTTTCCGGCGAAATGCTGATCCCCTTTGTCACATTGTTAATCTTGTTTCCGGATTTATCGACGAGGGACAGGGACAATGTCACATCAGACGTCGGGGCACTCGCCAGTTTGACTCCCATCACGTTCGTACTGGCTATGGATGCACACGAAATGGTCGAAATGCTTTCCGTGACGCTGATTCCGGCAGATTCATTATCGACAATCGACATCAAGTCTGTGACGCCCGATACCTTGTTGAAGGTCAGATCTGAAGACGAAAGTTTGAACGTGATGGATGCGTTCTGTGTACCATCGAGTTCGGAATCATCGACGGCATGATAACTAAACGTCACGCCGGTATCCCATTTGTCCGGACTAAGGACAAGACTGGATTCGTTGACTTCGAGTTCCGTCGTATCCGAAGATATGGCCGTAATGGTGACATCCGAACTCGGTTTGCCGCCGAGTTTGACCGTGATGTTATAATTCGTCGAGGAATACCTTTCTGCCAAAGAGGTCGTATAGGAAGAAGGCAGAATGACGCTTGCAGAGTTGATGTCTTGAACCGTGATGACTTTCGTCGAACTCAAATCGTTGAAATACTTGCCATCGGACTTCGTGCTGAACGTGATATTCGATACCTGATTGCCGTCAACGATGTTGTCCTTGATACCCGTAATCGTAAAGGTCTTGAACGTATTCCAGTCTTTTCCCTTCGCCGCAAATGTCGTCGTAGCAGGTGTAACGGTGGCTCCAATCTTATTATTAGTGGCAACGGCATTCAGAGTGACCGTGTTCTGCGGCTGAGATGACAATTTAATATCACATATCGTACTATCACCTTCTTTCAGTGTCGTCTCCGCGCACTTTCCAAAGACGAGTTCCGCCGTATCGATGTCTTTTGTCACGCCATTCAGTTCTGACGTCAGGCCGTTATAATCGGATTCAGATGACGACGCCGTGAGCTTGATCCTCCAGGACTGGTTGCCGTCCTTGATGTTGTCGGTCAGGTAGTTGAGCTGGATGTTCTTCGTCGTCTGATAATCACTTGGGCTGAATGTGACACCGCCTGTCGTCACGATTTGGACTTCGTCGGATTTGTCTGAATCGACGAGAGCTGCTTTCACGGTGACGTTGCCCTGGGGTTTGGTCATCAGACTGATGCCGATGTTGGCCGACGTGCCTTCGTTCTGTTCCAGCTTGCCCGATGCCTTGATACCGGCTTTGTCGTTATCGGCATTGACGAGTTTTATCGACTCGGTCTTCATACCGCTGAAATTTTTGTCGCTCGAAACTGCATCGCCAAATTCGAGATAGTAAGTCTGTTCGCCATCGGATTCGGCATCATCCTGCCCCGTCACGGTGATAATCTGTTCGTTTGACCAGTCATTCTTCGTGAACTTGAGGCTGGAAACACTGACAACACCCTCTTCAGGATCGCTCGATGTGACAGCAATAGTGACATCGGATGTCGGTTTGGCAGAAAGTTTAACTTTAAGCGTGACTTTGCCGCCATCTTCGGTCGTGGTTGTGCCACCGTTGTTCGTAATGACGAGGCTGGCTTCATCGACATCGACATTTGTCATTTCCAGACTTTCAGCGAGTCCGTTGAAATCAGTATCCTTGGAAGAGGCTTTTAACTCCACATCGTAAACGACAGGCCCGTCGATGACGTAATCGCGAATGCCCGCAACCTTGACAATCTGCGCCTTGTTGTAGTCCGAAGGCGTAAACTTCAGGATATCGCCATCATCCAATATTTTGGCTTCGTATTTGTTCGAAACCGAAACGGCGACAGTCACATTGCTCGTCGGCGCTTTGTCGAGGCTGACGAGAATCTGTTTGAATTTCCCATTGCTTTCGTCATCTTCGCGGGTCTTGCTGCCATCGCTGTTCACGATCAATTTGGGTTGTTCCTCGAAATGGCACGTACCGTCCTCGCGGCATGTTTTGCCCGCCGAGCACTCGACATCGACACATTTTTCAAAGACGCAATGGCCGGTTTTGTTGCAGCCATAACCGGCTTCGCACTCGACACCCTTGCATGCGGCCGGGATGCATTTGCCTTTTTCACAGAGCTGGTTTTCACCCGTGCAGACCTTGTCGATGCAAAGCGAGTCAACGCAGACATCGTAATAACAAGTTTCGCTGTCCAGACAGGCACGACCGCTGCCGGCACACAGGCATTCGCCATTGATACAGGTCAGACCCTCAGCACAGGCATTATTACAAGTGTCCACAGTTTGACAAACGTGATTGATGCACTGTTCACCCTTGAGCGTGTCACACACCGTGCCCTTGCCATCGCACGAACATTCGCCACCGGCACAAAGATCCGTTTCAGCGCAATGAACCGTTTCGCACGGATCGACACACGCGCCCTCAACACAGCTCGTTCCCTCCGGGCATTCTATTTCACCGCAAAGGCATTTAGCCTCATTTTCAACCACGCCGCATTTCATGCCATCGCCGCAGACAAAATCGACGCAACGTTCGTCAATGCAATCGCCTGCAACGCATTTGTTGCCAGGATCGCAAGTCTTTTCAACGCCATCTACCTGGCAGAGTTCATCGACGCATTTTCCTTCATCACCGACGACGATGCAGGTTTCGCCATAATTACAAACCTTGCCTGTGCATGGCGTAATGACCATTTCTTCGCACACACCGTCGATACAGGTATGCGTGGCCAGATCACATTCGGTCGTGCCACAAAGACAGTTCCCGTTAGAGCAGGTCAAACCTTCGTCACAGACCGTATCACCGCAAAGGCATTCGCCATCGGTACAAACGGCGTCACCAGTACATACGGGATTACATGCGTTTGTATTTTTTACGCATTCCCCATCAGTGCAAATCTCGGTCGTGCCACATTCAGTCTCACCACAAAGACATTTGCCATCGACGCAGACCGAATCGCCAGAACATTGAATGTTTTCACAAAGATTGAGCGGATTCTTGCATTCGCCGTCGTCGCAAACCATTTCGGCACTGCATACGGATTCACCACAATAGCATTTGCCATCGGAACACGTCTTGTCACTGCCACAGGACAAAGTCTCACAGGGATCCGGGGTATTGGTTTTCTCGCAGGATCCACCCGTGCAGACTTCATCATCGTCGCATTCAACTTTGCCACAAAGGCATTTTCCTGTTTTGGCATCACACACAGATTCGCCCGTGCATGAGACATCCTTGCAAAGGTCTTCCTGCGGTTTTTCTTCGCAGACGCCGTTTTTGCATTCCTGCGTCGAAGCGCAGACTTTGTTATCGGCACCGCAAACACATACCGCGGCATCGTCGATGACAGCGCAAGTCAATTCTCCTGAACATGTCTTGGTTGCGCATAAGTCCTCATTCGCAGTCGACGCCGATTCGTCATTGCAGCCATTCAGACCAGCAACTGCAAGAATGGCAATTGCCGTCAAAAGGCCAAACTGTTTCTGTTTTCTCATAAAACCTCCAAATGTTTTTTAGTAACTGCCATGCAGTTTGGATGCGCCTTTTAGTCTTTTGGACGTACAATTTCAATATAATTGATATGGCAGCGATCGATGAACCCATACTGTAGTTTACAGTGTAACTCATATTTGTGTGCTTCGAATATGTGAATTCCATATATTTCAGGCACTTATGCTACAGCCTGTTTAATACAAATTGGCATTCTTGAGTATTCTGTGATGAATAATTTGAAAAGGTGGAATATGCCTGTCGTTTTTGAAAAAAAAATTCTCAGTATTATCAAAGTATGAGTGTGTAAGTTGATTATCATCGTAATATAAAAATCCATAACTTATTCCATCAATTTGTAACTCAAAATGTTCAGTTTCTGGTGGTAATTGCTGAATTTCTTCACAGAATGAAATAAAAAACGATTTATCAAAAACATTTAACAATTTACCGCAAGTAATTTTATAGCAGGAATAAGGGTCTCTTGATTGACCTATACAATTACTGAAAGATGTCTGACTATCTATTTGATTTTTGATGACATGTGGTCTGGCATAAACTGCATGGATCAAGGCGTCCTGTTCAAATATCTGTGCAAAATAGGCTGAACCACAAAAGGGCGGTACGTAATATAACTCTAACACCACATGAACGAAATCTGGCAAAATCTTGGTAGAACTGATCGCATTCCGAGCGCATTTAATATCATTACGCCATTCAGATATAAATGCCTCATTCGTTGTCATCTTTAGCTCCAGCCATAATTAATGACAAGCCCGCAGGGGGTGAGATCAAAAAACATATCCATCGTGGTTAATCAGAGCTATCTCACAAGTCTGTTATACGCCCCATAAACAGTGCGGCACCAGTCGACTTTTCCATGAGCATAAACAAGAAGGGATGATCGGCCTTGAATGTATAGTGTACCGGCTCAGACTCTTCATCGCCAAATGTAAATTCTGTATATGTCGCAGCTGCGGCTTCTGCGCCCGTTTCGTCAATTTCAATAAAGGCCTTGTGATAGACATCTTCAAATTTTACAAGATAAGGTATGGGGTTGGAAGGCTTGGATGAATCGATCGGCATCGCATAAAATTCGGCATTATCCGTAAAAGCTCTTTTCATCCCCATCTGAATCAGCTTGTCACTAAGCGAAAACGCTTCTGGCTCCAACTTGAACTTAGGTAATGACAAGTCGACCACATCATAACTTGAACAGCGGCTAAAACCTTTTTGAGATGCCATATGATTTTCTACATCATGGAGATATTGCATACGGTTTTCCATTGGATGGCTACTGTCGATCGTGGGCAATATAATGCGCAGAAAATAAGCACCTCTTTGGCTATCAAAATAACGAGCTGATTGGAATGGCAGATCGATATACGCA
Source organism: Myxococcota bacterium (assembly GCA_045597285.1). Taxonomy (GTDB): domain Bacteria; phylum Myxococcota_A; class Bradymonadia; order UBA4248; family UBA4248; genus UBA4248. The sequence continues at coordinate 3,197 of JAZODZ010000302.1, read as the reverse complement.
TAATCATCCGTCACGCAAACCCATCCATTTATAATTTCCTGATACATGGTCATGACCTGCGTCTCACCGGATGCATTGTAAAACGTCATATTCGTCGTCTTTTCTTCGTCAAAAGAATTAACCCATTTCGATTTAAAATAGACTGCATTGGTACCGATAAGTTTGGTATCAGACGATATGGATCCGGCGGGAATTAAATCCTGAATCCGTCCGTGGGTTGTTTCTGATATCGATACATTGATTGAAGCACGCGCTTGTTCGGGATGATGCGCATAATCCATTGGCGAGATATTGCTTCCAAAGCCTGAAACATAACGCGCAAGGAAGTCATTGGTAAGCGTAAGAGATTTCTCAGGCCAAAGCCCATTCTCAATTTCCAAAATAGTGGTGTCGTGATTAATGGCATTTAACGCCTGATTCACCGCCAATCCTGACAGACTCAGACGCTTGGCATTGGGCATTTCCAAAGACCTTAGCATTTCATCTGCAGTAGAAAGACAAGCCCCTTCCAATGGCATTCCCAAACTGCGTTCAATTGAAAATGGAGAAAACACAGTATTCCCCGTCATGGTTTTCAAAAGTTTTATACCAAAGGCATTGCTTGCCGCTGCCCAGTCCTGTGCACTCAATTGAGCTCCCATATTTGGACGACACCAGTCCGCAATATCGATATAATCCACATTCGTCGTTTTCAGCGGAGAACGTTCTGCCTTGCGCTCGACCTTTGTCCCGACAAACATATCCTCGCTTTCTCCCGGTGGTACAACCCAATCATTTGGATATTGTTTGTAATTTATAGCAGCATAAAACATTCTGTTCATGTCTTTAACATTGGATACATTCCATTTATCGAGTGGCTGGTTAAAGGCATAAGTGGATGAAAACATCTCCCTCATTTCCATGACATTGGATACATCCCAATTTTCCAATGGCTGATTGAAGACTTTTGTTCCTTTAAACATTTCATTCATCTTTTTGACATTGGATACATTCCATTTATCGAGTGGCTGATTAAACGCATTTGCCCATTTAAACATCCCACTCATATCCGTGACATGAGACACATCCCAGTGATTGATGGATTGATTAAATGCATAGGTATCCAAAAACATTTCTGACATATCGCTTACATCACTCAGGTCTGGAGCTTCAGCTGGAACAGCAGTCAGTCCAACGCAATGCGCAGCGAACTGATTCATGCTCTTCCATTGAATATCGCCCCAACTGTCCACGGAAATGACAGGATTCATTTGAAAAATATCCTCTTGTCGGGACGTTTTGAAAAGAGAAATGCAATTATTATCCCCAGAAGCTCCTCTTTTCATATAACACTCGATATTTCTATGGCAAAGATACATCGCTTGTATATCACCACGGACAGAAATCTGGTGTTTACCTGTATTGCGTTTATAGGTACAGACATGTTCTTCTGTCAAACCCTTAAATTCATAAACGCCATCGCTCTCGCAGTCCAAATCATATCGGGCTGGATATTCACCATCGACAGTATTCACCGCGACAGTAACATTAATATTTTCTGAATTCAATTCGTCTGTGTTTATTGAAAATCCCCCGTTGGTTGTTCCCGAAACAGAATTCACAGGTATATCGGTAGTGATTGTATATTGTAAGGGGATTCGATTAGAAAAATCATACAAATTATTATCGGTACTCATGGCTGACTGCTGATTTTTAGCACAAGCAGTGATGGTAAGGGCAATTGTGAGTATGATGAGGAAAAACCTAAATTTCATTCGAATCTCCAATCACAGTTCAAATCGTATTTCTAGCCAGACGAGACGCCTGCTAATTTTAAAATGGCGGAACTGTCAATCAATTGCAACCGAAAAAGTGCAATTTAGAAGGGAAGGGCTGGGTGAACGTAAATGAACCCATTTCCGTCTCCAATAGAGAAGGGGCAACGATAGCGTCAGGTGAGGCGGAGTAAGGGGACTGAATAGTTGCGGCAATTTAATCTTAAACCTTGCTATTTTGAGCGTATTATCCAAAAATACACTCCGATGACATGGTCTCTGCGTCGTCATCAGGTGGAAAATCAAGTATCTGTAATCTTTTCACGGAGAAATACATGAATAAACGATATCTCCTCGCGATGTTCTGTAGCCTGGCGCTCTCCGGCTGTACCGACGATTCCAATGAGTCAAAGCCGGAATGCTCGAAAAACGCCGAATGCAATTCCGGAAAATGCCTCGACAGCGGCAAATGCGCCAAAACTGCCGCCAAAGGCGAAACATGCAACGCCGAAGTCGTTTGCCAGCAGGATTTGGAATGCATCGATGGTGTATGTAATGAAAAAACCGAGTGTACCAAAGACGGTGACTGCGATTCCGGAAAATGCCTCGATGGCGGCAAGTGCGCCCAGGCTGTCGGCAAAGGCAAAAAGTGTAACAACGAAGTGGTGTGCAAGAAAGGCCTGGCATGCATCGGTGGAGTTTGCAAGGAGAGTTCGGCATGTACCAAAGACGGAGATTGCGATTCCGGCAAATGCCTGAGCAGTGGCCAATGCGCCCAGGCTGTCGACAAAGACGAGGCCTGTAACGAGGATGTGGTCTGCAAGAAGGGGCTGGCCTGTGAGGGAGGTGTTTGTGTCGCGACTGTGATAGACAGCTGTTCCACCGATGACGATTGCCTCTACGACGCAAACGGTCACGCGACATGCCTTCCAAGCCAGAAATGCGGCGCATACCATCCAAAAGGCGAAGCATGCAACGATGAGCGCGACCTTTGCGAATCCGAACTCGAATGCCATGACGATGTCTGCATCAAGCGCGTCAATGAAGGCGACACCTGTTCGGAAGATGACTGGATATTCTGTCCGCCGGAACTGATTTGTCTCGACGATGTTTGCCAGGAAGAAGAGCCAGAAGATCCCGGCCCATCCCCCGAACCCGAGCCACAGACAGACGACAGCGATGTCCTCGAAGGCATAGTTTTGCCACAGCCAAAGCCACTCTCAGACGATCCGTGCCTCAAATGCACGAATACCCAGGAATGCCTGAACGGGACGTGTCTTAACAGCACGCGGCACAATGTGTCTGTCAAAAAAGCCTTTACCGATGAAGCGGGCAATGTCGCCCAGATTGCCATTTCGCTCACCAAAAACCCGACAAGTGACGTGACATTTAAGTGCTGGATCGAGTCGACGAGCCCGTATCCCGAAGCCGAAATGGATTGCA
>JAZODZ010000301.1:0-2985 GCA_045597285.1 Myxococcota bacterium | reverse complement strand
ATTGCGCTCTACTGCCTACTGCCTACTGCCTATTGCCTAGGTTCGCTTGAATTACTACTTAAGAAATGCCATGATAGCCTGAATAAATACTATTCCTTCGAGGCAAAACTCTGTTCGCACTTGATTTTGGGGATATAGAGCGGATTGATCTCTTTGACCTTTGCACAAATCTTTGAAACGACTTCATCTTCTTCGTCGGATTTCATGTCGTGAGGAAGGACGAGATCAAAGAGAACATTGGTATGCGATTCGCCGTGAACGACGCGCAGATCATGAATCGAGAACTCGGAATTGATTCCGGCGACGAATTCAGCAAGTTCCTTGCGAAGGGAAAAGACAGTTTCATCGGCGGTGCTGATGGGATCGTAATGAATCGATACCTGGAGATTATCGTTTTCGAGGAAATCATTCTCGATGTTATCGATGATGTCGTGGCTTTCCATGGGATCGCGTTCGGCCGGCATCTCGATGTGAAGGCTCGCGAACTGATTGCCGGGCCCGTAATCGTGGACGATCAAATCGTGCATCCCCAGAACGCCATCGTAAGACATGACTTTTTCCTCAATCCGCGTGACAAGCGTGGGATCGGGAGATTCACCGAGCAATGGCGAGATCGTCTCGCGAACGAGACCAAACCCGCTCCAGACGATAAACAGGGCCACGAGAAGCCCCATAATGCCGTCAATGATGGCAATACCGGTCAATGCCCCAACAACAGTGCTTATGAGAACGGCGGCCGTGCTCAAAACGTCATTGCGGCTGTCGACAGCCGTGGCCACGAGTGCATCGGAATCGATTTTTTTGCCGATATGCCGGGCAAAAACGCTCATCCAAATCTTGACGATGATCGACACGACAAGGATGCCGATGCTGAGCCAGCTAAAAGTCGTCGTTTCCGGAGAAATAATCTTTTCGATCGATTCCTTCCCCAGCGAAATGCCGATGGCCACGATCATGACGGAGACAGCCAGACCGGCGAGATATTCGTATCGGGCATACCCGTAGGGATGCTTTTTGTCGGGCTTTTTGGCGGCAAGTTTAAAGCCCGCCAAACTCACGACATTTCCCGAAGCATCGGAGAGGTTGTTAATCGCGTCCGCAAAGATCGCGATGCTCCCGGAGACAGCCCCGGCCAGAAGTTTTCCGGCGAAAAGCAAGACATTGCAAAGGATTCCGACAACACTCGCCAGTTTTCCGTACGATGTTCTCGTCTTCGGTTCGGTTGTGGCCTCGGGCGTGGAAATAAATTTTTTTATGAGTAATGAAGTCAGCATATCTAAGCACGTAATCTATAAAAAATATCGTTCGCCATGCAAAGGCGGGGGCGCAGACTAACGCTATATCCAACTATGATCAATCGTTCTTGTATAATGCGGGGTAAAACCCAAAATAGGGCGGGGCGTATGACAATAGCCCCGCCGCCAGCCCGTATTCGCATTTGAGGAACGATGTAAAGTTAGATATTGATTTGTTTATGGAGCACCATTTAGAACAAAATCTGGTTGCGAATAGGGCGGCAAAAGGAAAACAGATCATGAATATATATTTGGATTTATTTCTGACATTTGCAAAAGTTGGATTATTCACATTTGGCGGCGGTTACGCCATGCTCCCGATTCTTCAGCGAGAAGTCGTAGAAAAGAAAAAATGGGTCACGGACGAGGAACTCAGCGATTATTTTGCGATTGGACAATGCACGCCGGGCATCATCGCGGTGAACACTGCGACGTTTACGGGAAGCCGTCAGAAAGGCATTGCGGGCGGCATTATTGCGACGTTGGGCATCGTGTTCCCAAGCATCGTGATTATCACGATTATTGCCGCGTGTCTGAGCCAGTTTTCAGATAATCCATACGTGGCACATGCGTTTGCGGGCATTCGGGCGTGCGTGTGCGTTCTCATATTCAACGCGGTATTGAAGCTGCGCAAATCGAGCATCATCGATATTCCGAGCGCAGTCATCTTTTTCATCGTGTTCCTGATATCCGTCATCTGGGGATTTTCGCCGGCAATCCTCGTGTTAATCAGCGGCATTGCTGGGCTTTCGATACGCATTGCCCAAAAGCACCACAAAGCACCGGAAAAAGGAGACACGAAATGATGCTCTATTTCCAACTGTTTTATGAGTTTTTCCTGACGGGGCTATTTTCTGTCGGCGGCGGGCTCGCGACGATTCCATTTTTAAAGGACATGGGCGAACGGACGGGCTGGTTCAGTGCGGAACAGCTGACGGATATGATTGCAATCAGTGAATCGACGCCGGGGCCGCTGGGCGTCAACATGGCCGCTTATGTCGGTTACGAGACGGGAGGGATTCCCGGCGGGATCGTCGCCACACTCGGACTGATTACACCGGGAATTATCGTCATCCTCATCGTTGCGGCTTTTTTGAACCGGTATCGAAATAATGCAAAAGCCGAAGCCATTTTCTACGGCCTGCGCCCGGCTTCGACGGGACTCATCGCCGCCGCAGGATGGACCGTCGTGACGCTCTCGCTCGTATCGATCCAGGGATGGAACGAAATCACATTTTACTGGCCATGCCTTGCTATCGCAGCCGTCGTTTTCATCGTGACACATATTAAATGGCTCAAAAAACTGCACCCCGTCGTGTGGATCGTTCTCTCCGCCGTGGCCGGAATTGCGTTTGAATTGTAAATCCGAACAAAAGGAGCTCAATGATTACCGAACAGTAACGATTTTTAATATAATTGCTTGACTAACAAAGTAGAAAAGTTGTTTAAGCGCCACATCGAAAACTATCGCAGTTTTTCTGCGATAGTTTTCGTCATCACGATAAAAATATCAGCAAATGCTGAGAAACTCTTTTTAAGGAAACAAAAATGAAAAAACTGTTCGCACTCGTTCTGATGTCCGCCATGTTCATGCTTACGGCCTGTGGCCCCAAAGCCGCTCCCGAAGCCGCTACAGAAAACAACGTTGCTCCTGCCGAGCAAGCCGCTCCTGCTGAAGAAGCTGCTCCTG
>JAZODZ010000300.1:0-8949 GCA_045597285.1 Myxococcota bacterium | reverse complement strand
CTAACGGGCTTCGTTGTCTCACGACTTTGCGTACACCGTGCGGTAGGCGCTACGCGCCAATCGGGGGCTACAAACATTGCGCGCTGACGGATTGTATTCATTGGGCCTGAATAGTTACCAGTTATCGAAAGTTTTTCATTTAGTATATTCACGCTCGTTTAATAGAGCCTTGTTTTATGTTAGACTTGAATTGTTGTGTCACGCATTTTTAAGCGAGGGTTTATGTATTCCAATATAAGAACGATTAGGGTTGGGACGTTCAACCTGATGAATTTCATGCTTCCCAACAGGCCTGCCTATAACGGCACGCTTTGTTATAACAATGAAGAATATCGGCATAAATCGGAATGGGTTGAGTTCATGCTGAACCAAATCGATGCCGATATCATTGGCTTTCAGGAATTGTTTCATCGCGATGCCCTGGTGCGGATCATCAAGAACAATCCGCGTTACCGCAAAGCGCGGCTTTATATGGCAGAGGAAACTGGCGAGCAGCCGAGTGTGGCGCTGCTTTCCCGGTACCCCGTGGAAAATATAGAAGTTTTTACGCATTTTCCCGAGGATTCGATCATCGATTTCTTTCCGAAAGGGCGTGAACGCGTCAGTCTGCCGTTTACGACGTTCACAAGGCCGGTCATCAAGGCCGATATACGCATCCCGAATTATGGTCTGATCACAGTTTTCGTCATTCATCTCAAATCGAAACGCGAGATCTTTTATTCCGGTGAAAGCGAGACGGATCCCGTCGATCTGGCAAGAGCACAAAGCCGATCCCTGATGCTTCGGGCATCGGAGTCGGTTGCGGTTCGTTCGATCGTGTCGCGATCGCTGGAGATTCCTGACAGACCCGTGATTTTATGCGGTGATGTCAACGACACGGGCAATGCCGTCACGTCGCGGATTATTTCGGGCGAGGTGCCGCAGCACAGGCTTTCGGACAGCGTCAAACGCCGTTGCTGGGAGCTTTTGCTTTATCACGTCAAAGATATTCAGGCTCGCCGAAGCTATCAGGATTTTTATTATACGCATATTCATAACGGCATGTATGAAAGCCTCGATCACATCATGGTCAGCCAGGAACTCGTGACCGAGTATCCTCGCAACACGGGGCGCGTCGGGCTCGTTTCGGTTTATAACGATCATCTCGTCGATCAAACGTTTACGACACAGGGCGTCGACAAATGCAAGAGCGATCACGGTGTCGTCGTGTGTTCCATCGAACTCGATCTGGACAGGGCCGCGAAGTTTATCCAGAACAATGAAGATTATTACGATGCCGATGATATTCGGTCGCACAAGGACGTTATGGAGGCTCTGGATGAAACGCCGGTACAGCGTCCTGCTGTCGAAGATGACGAATCTGAACCCGCACCCGTGCCGATGTTCAATATGCAGAACAGCCTTGATCGATGGAAGAGCAATCATCAGGCCGAGGCAAGACGCCCTGCGGAACGTCATGTGGTAAGGCGTAATCCGCGCAATGAGTTTTTCAGAGACAGGAAAACGGATACCAACGATGGCGTAAGGCGTCGTTCAGAGGGGGCTGGTGACGGATTTAAAGAGAGAAATAACATTCAAAATAAAGTGGATGTTATTGAATTTAAAGAGGAAAATGTAATTAATGTTAAAAAAGATGTTCGCTCTGAGACGAGCGAAACTCGTGAAACCCGTTTGGTCGAACAGCAATCTGATAAAACTGAAACGGTGATGGAAGCCTTGTCCCATGGGGATGAGACCGATCTTCGCGTCGATCACGAAACAAAACGCGAAGAAATAGTGGCGGATTTGCTGGATTTGCACAAGTCTAACGCGGATATCATGGTGCAGGAAGCGAAGGCGTCGGAGACCGCAGAACGTGGAAGAACAAGACAACGGACGACGACCCGTCGGCCGATGGTTCAACAGGATGCGGCTTCGCGTGAGACGGTTTCAGCAGTGCGCGAGACGGTACCGGAGAAATCGGTCGAAAAGCCTTTGGAAATACAGCCTTGCGTGACTTGTGATGAAACTAAGCCAAAAACAGTGGAACCGGCATTGAATGCCGAACAGAACTCGGCGAAGGATGGGGAAAAAGAGACCCGCAGGAGAACACACAGAGCCAGCAATTCCGGGGGATCTGTCGAGAGACGACCTGATGTTAAGGCGGATTCTGTTCAATCGGATTCGGCCCCGAAACGGACGCGCCGTAAAATCGAAGAAAAGCCCGTCGTTGAGAAGCAGGAGACGGTTGAAAAAACGACTGTGGCGCAACCAAAGGTTTTGGAAAAAACTGAAACTGTTGAAAATATAGAGCGTAAAGCGGGAACGGATGAGCCGAGTAGAGTTCGTCGTCTTTTCCGGCCTGTGCCGGTCAAAACGGTGCGGAAAGATGAAGAAAAGGGGGATGAAAATGCCCCCGGGGAGACGGCTGGAAATCGCGTGCGGAATCGCGTGGCGCGGAAACCGGACGGGGAAAACAAGTAATTTTGGGGAATAAAAAATAAAATGCAGTTCGTATGCGCGCAGGCGGTGACGCCGAGCGCATAGAACTGCAGGCCTGGCGTATGTCAATAGCCAGGCCGCCAAGAAAAAAGATATAATGTTCACGGCAATGCCAAATATTTTTTGTGTCAGGCAAGATAGGGAGGTTTAGCAATGAAGAAATCGTTGTATGCGTCAATCGTCATGGTAGCACTTGTATCGGCATGTTCGGATGATTCCGGTGTCACAGTCATGTGTCAGCCGGGTGCGCAACTCGTGTGTGTATGCGCAGATGGGCACAGAGGAACGCAGACGTGTAAAGGGGACGACGGATGGAGTGATTGTGATTGCTCCGGCGACAGTTCCGGAGAGATTACGACCGTGATCGAGGATATTTGCAAAGAAGTGGACTGCACGGAACACGGCGAATGTCTTGTCGGGCGGAACGGGCCTGTATGCCTTTGTTTTGACGGCTATGTTTCGACGAAGGGGAAATCGGGACCGACGTGTGTTGAAGGGACAGCTGCGGTCGTGACTGAAGACCATTGCCAGGACGTGACGTGTTCGAACCACGGGGTGTGTATACCGACATCGACTGGCGCGGCGTGTCTGTGCAATGGCGGTTACGAGTCTGGCGTTGACGGGAACGGCAAGCCTGTCTGCAATCAGACGGCGGTTGTGGCCGGGGCTTGCGATGGCGTGACGTGCGGTAATCACGGGAAGTGCGTCGATACATCGGGCGGTGCGGCGTGTATGTGCGATGATGGGTATGTGCCGGGGCTGGATAACGGCGTTCCGACGTGCAACGAAAAAGTTGCGGAAACGCCGTGCAGCAGCATCGACTGCGGTGGAAAGGGGAGTTGCATCGAGTCTTCGTCGGGCGTGGCCTGCGTTTGCAACGACGGCTATATATCGAATATCGACGGTGACAAGCCGACCTGCACCGATCCGTCGGCAAACGGGCCGTGCAAGGGGATCACGTGTGACAACAACGGTTCGTGCGTCGTGACGGCGGACAAGAAGGCGAGCTGCATTTGCAACAGTGGGTATCTGGCGGACAATACGGCGAGCACGCCGACGTGCGTTCGGGATACAGCCGGCGTGTCACCGTGTGCCGATGTCGATTGTTCAGGCCACGGCGCATGCCTCGTGACGGGCGACAATACGGCGTATTGCTCATGTTCCGCGGGGTATATCAATGGCACGGCGACGACGTGTATTCAGGAGAGTTCGGCATGCAGCGGCGTGAGCTGTTCAGACCACGGGACGTGCATCGTGACGAGCAACAATTCGGCGTATTGCCTGTGCGACAGCGGTTATGTCAATGATGGCGAGACGATGTGTGTACAGGGCGTTTCTGCGTGTAGCGGCGTGAGCTGTTCGGACCACGGGACGTGTGTCGTGACGAGCAATAACGCCGCGCATTGTCTGTGCGACAGCGGTTATGTGAACGGCACTGCGACGACGTGTGTACAGGGCGTTTCTGCGTGCAGCGGCGTGAGCTGTTCGGACCACGGGACGTGCATCGTGACGAGCAACAATGCGCCGTATTGTCTGTGTGACAGCGGTTACGAACAGAATGGCGCGACGGTTTGCAAGCAGTCGACGACGGCGAATCCGTGTTCGGGACAGAAGTGCAGCGACCACGGGACGTGCCTTGTGACCGGCAATAACGAGCCGTACTGTCTGTGCGATTACAACTATAAGAACGACGGCGCGACGAAATGCGTGGCCGAGCACGGTGTGAGCAATGGCCAGGCCTATCCGACCGAGACCGTCGATCCGTGGGGGCTCGTCTGGGATAGCCAGGAGCGTCCGCCTCAGACGCATTCGAATGCGGCGGCGACATGTGCGGCGATTGGCGGCCGTCTGCCAATGCCTTACGAAATCGTCCGCAACAACCATACGTCCGGCGAAAAAGGCGTTGGCAACATTTCAAATGCGAATGTTTTGTGGACTGACATGCGCACGTGGAACAATTATTTTCATGCCTATCGCCTCTCTGACGGCACGGCGACCGATCAGGTTGTTACGACGCCGACAGCGTTCCGTTGCGTATGGGATCCCGCGCCGCGTCCGATTACGTTGACGGGCGTGAACTGCTACGGAAACTCGAATGAGGATGGCTGCGTGCATATCAAGATCGGCAACTACAAATATACGGTGGATCGCCGCGATCGTCCCGCAAATTACTATATTCAGGCTGCGGAAGAATGTCGGCTCGCCGGCGGTCGTCTGCCGACGAACAACGAAATGATGATGCTGATTCGCAACGGTTTGCCCAATGGCACGGGCAACTGGGTGTGGTCCGGCGTGACGGATGGCAACTTTGGCGTTCATAAATGGACCGGCACTGGATCGTCCTCATACAATTATAGCGGGGAATGGTCTTATGCGGGCTGGACTGCCGCCTATTATTACCGATGTATTTCGGAAGAAGTGGAATTGACGGATGGCAAACCGACGTTCCCGCAGACGAAGGCGGCCGATGCGTTTGTCGTCGATCCGTTGCTCCGCATTGACAAACATGCGCGTGTTGCGAAGACGGTCTGGGAAGCATCCTACGAATGTATGCAGGACGGCGGGCACCTGGCCGAGCTGGATGAAATGACGCTGGCCGTTCGCAAGGGCCTGAAACTGGCCGAGACGTGGCATGTGACGGGAACGTCTTATGGCGGCTATCAGTTCGATATTCACGGCAATCCGAGTTATGTGGCACCTTATTACAATCAGAACGGCTATATGAGTTATGCCGCACTGACAACGGCGTTGCCGTTTTACTGTGCATACCGTCCGAACCGCGTGTATGACGAAGCCGATTTCGAAAAGAAAGCGACCGACGGCTATGCGTGGAAGTATGAGCAGAAATTCGAGAAGGGATCGATCAAATACTTCATTCGCGACAAGAATGAAGCGTCTGCGGGCGGTTCCGACTGCATTCAGGATTCGATTTCGGCATCGGGCAAGAATATGTTCTTGCCGACTATATTTGAACTCGCGTTTGCCGTTCGCCACGGTTTGCCCGGCGGCAATCAGAATTACCTGATGACGTCGACGACTTGCGGGTGGCTGTCTTATCGCACGCTGAAATGGTCGGGCACGGAGAACGAATCTTTCGATCCACAGGCGAATTATTCAACGGTTGGCTGGAATGGTACGAATGGCTTTAGGTCGTTCATTTCGTCCGTGATTAAGTAAGCTCTCTTGTTGGCGTGTGTGATACATGCTCCGCTCGCCAGTCGGTATATGAGGCGTGATCAACGCCGTTCGTATTAAAAAAAGTAAGGAAATACCTATGAAAAAATCAGGTTGGCATCGTCGTGGTTCGGCAGGTGTCGTCGTACTCGTGTTATTCGTCATCGTTGGTTTGCTTTTTGTGGGCATCCTTATGCTGGAGGATGACGAAGGCGAAAGCGGAGGCGAGTATGCGTGTGACGAATATGGCAACTGTGAGTTTTATGAAGAAGCTGACAGCGACTGGTATGACGATGACGAAGACTATGACGACGATGACGAGGTCTGGAATTCATGGGAAACCGAGGATAAAAAGCGTCCGAAAAAGAGCCGTCTTCACGGCCAGTATGGGGACGGTCTTTTCAAGAGCGAGGCTGAGCTGAGGGCATACGTCAACAAGACCTATAAGTCTATCGACGAGGTTTGGGTTGAGATTTTTAAGGAATATAAAAAGAAATATCGCAAGCCCAAGATGAAGATGTTCCTCGAAGAAGTCGATACGGCGTGCGGCACTGCGACATCGGAAGACGGCCCGTTTTATTGTTCGGAAGACGAGACGGTATATCTCGACCTGAACTTTTTTGCGAATATGAGCGATGAGCTCGACGTGAACGGTGAGTTCGCGGTGTCGTATGTCATTGCGCACGAATACGGGCATCACATTCAGAATCTGATTGGCGATTTGGAAAAATATGGCGAGCGCGAGCAGCGGCTTCGGGATCGTGGCAAGGTTCGGAAAGCGAATCTCGTGTCGGTTCAGACGGAGCTGCAGGCGGATTTTTATGCGGGTGTCTGGGCGAGCCGTTATGACGACAAGACGGATGCGATCACGGAAAAGAACATCGAAGAGGCGTTGACTGCGGCGATGGCGGTAGGCGATGACGCGCTGGGTGAGGATCGCCGTGAAAATTTCGGCCACGGGTCGTCGGAAATGCGTATTCGCTGGCTAGTGCGCGGTATGGCAACCGGAGATGTACGTTACGGCAATACGTATGATTTCAAATCGTTGAAAAAGCTGGAAGAAGTCGACATGATGCTCGATGACGATGACGAAAATTCCAAATAATGTTTGGAACACGCGCTTTCGGCTTTGCCGATACGCCCGTGCGCTCGCCTGTTTGCCGTTTGCGGCAAATACGGCTCGCGATAATATTATGCGCAATATAAACTATATTATAAACCCAAATTGAGGAGAAATTATGAATACAATCAAAGAATGCCAGCTTTCCATATCGATCAATGGCCAGAGCGCGGATCATCAGCCAATAATCACCGGAACTGACAGTTTCGTCATCAGCAAATCGGGCGAACAGAATGCTCCCGATGCCCTGCTCAAACTCGATGACAACCACGGACTCGTCATACAAAAGACAGGCGATGTCGATGTCATACTTGAACGCGGAAACAGAAAGCGAACACTTGATGCAAAGCCGATTCAGGTTTTTATAAATGATATCGTCCGTGTCGGTGATGTTCATATCGAGATACTTCATATTAAGTATTTGAGTTCCAGGTTATCAGTCTTGCGAAATCCTGTCATGTTGCGAGTGATTGCATCATCTGCGGCGGCATTGTCACTGTTTTTTGTGGGGTACACGGGGTGTTCCAAAGAAGTGGCACCTGCAAACACTGCAGTCCAGGAGAGTTCAAACGAGGCCCGGGCATCGGAAATTGCGACGAATACGCCGGAAGAATCGGCCGCAGTACCCGCAAAAGATAATGCACCAAATGAACAGGCAGAAGAACCCGTCGAACACGCAGATGTACAGGCCGTCGATGCCGGCTCGCACTGTGAAGATGGCGTGGCCATGTGCTTGAACAACAATCGCTATCTGTGTGTGGATAAATCATGGAAACTTTTGGAAAAATGTCATTCTCCAGCTGAATGCCGTCCGAATTATGATGATAAGTTGCACAAAGTGACATCTACGGTTTGCAATAATGCAGAACCATGTAACGATGGTCAATATACTTGTTCACCTGCTGTAAGACTTGATGAATTTAACAGCCGACGAAAAGAAATATATAAGTGCAAGAATCAAAAATGGGAACTTGATAAGGTGTGCGAAGATTCTACGAGTTGTTATATTGCACAAGATACAAAGCCAAGATGCGAAAAAATGGTACGCGCCATGGGTAAAATCGCATTTGGTCAGGATTGCGATAGGAATCAGGAAAAATGTGATTCCGGCAATGCCATCATGAATTGTAAGAATGGATTTTGGCGTTATAAAGAAATTTGCGATGAATCGCAGGTGTGCAAACAAACGTCAGAAAATGATGCAGCCTGTGTCAAGCCGGATTGAATAATCGTGGGCGTGCAATAGACGCCCGCGAGTGAGCTTAAAATGATCGTAATTCCACAAGACTCAGTTCTTTTGCCGACGTCAAAAGGCGGCTTGCTCGTTTCGCCTTCGTATGGTTTATATTGTGCTGTCATGCCCGATGAATTGTCGGTGATAAATTCAACGATAGATTCCGGACAATATATCGTGGATGACTCAGCCTCCATGCCATTGTTGGAAAGACTTGCCATTCACGGGTTTGGCGGCGAACCGCGTCCGTTCAGGCACGAGGGGAATTTGATACAGTTTCAGGTTACAAATGCCTGTAATTTACGTTGTATATATTGTGCCGTGGAATCGGGAATCCCGCGCCCGCACGAACTGACATTGGAAACGATCAAACGGGCTATCGATGATGCGGTTGAAATTTATCCCGATGTTCATGTGTCATTTACTGGCGGAGAACCGCTCCTCGTGCCCTGGCTGTTTGATGCAATTGAGTATGCCGTAGAACATACCCATCATCAGGTGGGGCTTTTGAGCAATTTATTATTGCTCAAAAATAATGATATATTATTTCATCGGGTGGTTGAATTTATCCGTGCCGGTCATCAGGTTCGCATGAGCATTTCCGGTATAGACCGCGATGTTTGCAACCGGTTGTCGGGAAAAAATTGTTATGATGATGCCATGGCTGTCATTCGTCGATTTCAGACAGAAGATGTCTATCCAGAACTGGATATACCGTTGAGTGCATCCGATACTGAGGCAAATGTTGCGGCTTGTGCGAATTTTAGACGTTCTTTACCACCAAAATTAAAAATTCAATTTTGTGAAATGTATAATGGTGGTCGCGAAAAAGGTTCTCGTGTTTTTGTCACAAATGATGATATGGAAAAAGCCTGTGACGATTTGACGTTTGAAGGGGGAATGTATATTCCGGGATCATCTCCGTCACCCGTGACTTGTC
>JAZODZ010000299.1:0-5629 GCA_045597285.1 Myxococcota bacterium | reverse complement strand
GGAAAACTGTGTGCCGCAGGCGACCGCGATGGCTATATCCATATCATCGATGTCAAATCCGGCGAAATCGTCCGCAAACTCGGGCGACATGTCGAATTTGTCTATACGCTCGCCTTCAATCCGGACAACGGTCATCTCTTTTCCGCCGGAAAAGATAAGTCGATCCGCGAATGGGATATCGAAACCGGTACTTTTATCAAGGATCATGCAGGCATTTTTGTTAATGCCGGGGCCAGAAGCATGAATTCACAGGGATTGAAAGCCGGCACGCGAAGCCACAGCATGACAATCCTCGACATTGCTCTCGAAAAAGGCGGCATTATGGCCACGGCAAGCCAGGACAAGCACCTCAAATACTGGAAAAACTTTGAGCCGTTCCGAACGTATGACTGGCACAGTGCCGCCGTCACCTGCGTCCGTTTCCAGCCCGAAACCGGCATCCTTTATTCCGCAAGCCGCGATAAGACGATTCGCTCGTGGAATGAGATTAATGGGGCTGTTATTAACAAATATAATGGCCATTACGGCGAAATCATCGGCCTCGAGTTCCTCGATGAAACGACGTTGGTTTCTTCCGATAACAAAGGCCAGGTCATCGTTTGGAATTCTCACTCGGAATCCCCCGCGCTGTTTTTGCACGAATCCGATTCGCCAATCTTCTGTTCAGCCATTCTCAGAAAGAAAAAACTCCTTTTTCTCGGCCTCGAAAACGGTTCTATCGAACTCGTCAAAATAACCACCGATAAAGCTGCCGAACATTCCAAAGCCCTGCTTTCCGTGCGCGAACACGAGTCCGAAGTCCGTTCAATTTCTACCCACGAATCGGGTATCGCCGCATCCGGTGACAATTCCGGCCGCGTCAATTTATGGAAATACTCTGATAGAGGTTAAAAATATGAATAAATTACTTCTTTGTTTAATCGCGCTTTGCCTGTTCACAGTTTGGGGATGTAATAAAAATACCGAAACTGAAACAGCCGCAACCGCTTCAACGGATACCAAGAGTACGCCTAAACTCGAAACGTTAAAACTCGATCTATCTTCAATGGATTGTGAAAAAGTTGATATCAATGAAGACGGTAAAATAGATCAAAAAATATATTCAAAAGATGGCGTCGTTCAGTGCGTCGTTCGCGATCTTAACTTCGACGGCGTGACGGATATGACTGAATTCTATAAAAATGGCGTTCATTATCGCGACGAAATCGATCTCGATTTCGACGAGATATGCGACCTCATTGTCACTTATGAAAACGGCGTTGCGGTTAAAAAAGAGTATTCATACGATTTCGATTCCAACCGCCATGGCATCCAGTTCTTTGACTCGAACGGCAACCGCACCGAAGTCCGACGCGATACCGATGGCGACGGCGTGTATGATACTTTCGAGCATTACCGTGCCGGTGAGGATGAACCCTATCGAGTCGATACGACGATCAAGGTCGAAAAAACGGATAAAGCTGACACTGCCGCCAAAGCTGATGAAACTGCCAAGGCCGATGAAACCACCAAGGCCGATAATACAGACAAAGCCGATAATACAGTTCAGTCGGAATCGCAAAACGCCAATGAAAGCGCTGAATAACGTTTCATTGTCCACGCTTGGTAAGCCTCTAATCTTATAATTCTATACATGGTTAATATATGAGTGAAGTATCCCGAAGCTGTTTCTATTCGATGCAGAGCATCTTTGTCGCATCGGATTTTCTCCAATACGCCACGCAGGCGCTCTATCAGGCGTACGATCTTTCGCTCGCCTCATGTGCCTCGCTGACTTGCTTTCATGCGCTCGAAAAATTCCCCGATATCCTGCGCGATATTCTGTTCCCTTATGCCGCGCTCGGCAGTGATGAAGTCGACATTCTCAACGAAGTCCGCGTCGGAATTGAGGAACGCGGCCACCGTTATCTCGAAAGCGTCATGGCCGAGAATGCGTCTCACATTCGCCTTAAAGTCGATTTCTCACGCGACTCGATGGCCAAATCGATCCTTCATGCGGCCTCCGAATGCAACGCAGACCTCATGTTTGCGGGGTCTTACGGTACCAAGCCGCATACGACGGGCATCATCGGTTCTATGGCGGCCACGTTTGTCGCCTATACGCGCATTCCCCTCTATCTCATCAAGGATCCGACGCACCGCGGCCCGCATAAAAAAATCCTCGTCGCATTCCTCGAGCCGTCTGTTTCTCCGCAGCTGCTCGCCTGGGCCGTCTCTTTTGCCATGTTTTATCCCGAGTCGGATGTCGAAATCGTGACGCCCGTCCCCGATTTGACACGCGCCGATCCGCATGGCGATTATCAGGGATTCTGCCCTGCCGAGCGCCAGATTCACGCCGCCGCCGACCGCATTCTTCAGCGCGCAAAGCTGGCAGTCCAGTCACTCAACGTGCCGTTTGTCTTCGAGGAACACGCCGGAAAACTGTCGTTCCGCCAGCACGCGCCGGTCATGGATTCGGCCACAGCCGTCCTCAGCGTCGCCGATAAAATCGGTGCCGATCTCATCGTCATTCCGTCTTCACAACCCTCGCTGAATGTTGATAACCAGCTCCGCGAAACGGCCCGTAATATTACAGAATACGCCAATCAGAATTGCCTCGTCATTCCGTCGGCATTCCTCAAATAATTTAATATCATTGGTGCGTGGCTATTTCATACGCCACGCTTGCGCCGGGCTATTTCATACGCCCGGCGATTTTTTATCGGGGTCGGGCCATGGCCATACGCCCGACACTTCCTCAAAGGAAACACGATATGCTCGATACACTCATCCAAACTATCCAAAAAGACCTCGATGCACAGACCAAAAACCCCACAGCTTCCACTGAAAACGCCCAACTCGCCTTTACGCGCTTCCTGTCATTGCTCGAATCCGGCGAGGTGCGTGCTGCACAGCCGGATGAAAAAGGCGTCTATCAGTGCGATACGCGGGTAAAACAGCTCATACTTTACGGTTTCAAACTCGGCCGTCTCGTCGAATCCCAAGGCCATGACTTTCAATTCTGTGACAAGCACAATCTCTGGCCAGCAGTCAATCGACTCGCCGAACGAAAAATCCGCATCGTTCCCGGCGGAACGACGGTTCGCCGCGGTGCCTATCTGTGCAATGGCGTGACGATCATGCCGCCGGCTTACGTCAACATCGGGGCTTATGTGGGATCGGGCACGATGATCGATTCCCATGCCACTGTCGGGTCGTGTGCTCAAATCGGCCGCAATTGCCATATCTCTGCGGCTTCTCAAATTGGTGGCGTGCTTGAGCCCGTGGGTGCCTTGCCTGTCGTCATCGAAGATGATTGCTTTGTTGGCGGAAACAGCGGGATTTACGAAAGCACGCATGTTCATACCGGTGCCGTGATCGCAAGCGGCACGATTATCACGCGATCGACGCCGCTCTTCGATCTCGTTCATCAGACAATTATTCGCGCCGTCGATGGCATTCTCCACGTGCCCGAAAACGCCGTCGTTGTTCCCGGTTCACGCGCTATTAACTCCGATTTCGGCCGCCAACACGGCCTCTCGGCTTATGCCCCGCTCATCATCAAATATCGCGATGCCAAGACCGATGCATCCATTACCCTCGAAGATTGGTTGCGGTAGTCGTTAAAAGCTCAAATTAAGCGGGGCACTGCTATACATCTCGGCAAAGAGGCCCGCGTCCTCACGTAAGGCGCAGGCTGAAACACTAAACAAGTTCTTAATATAAAAACCCAAACATCCAAAGCGGTATTCTTGCCCCATAGCCAATTTCATTTTCATCGACAGCCAGAAAACTATTCCGCGTATCCTTAATCTGATTGAAAGATTTATTCGCCCCCCCGACTTCGAATAGATACTGTCCATCCACAAGAAAATCGCCTACCTTCGGACATTGCAATGGATAGATGGCTCCGACCTGATTGGCAAAAAAAGTTTCACGGATGGTTCCCAACGCATTATTACATGAAAGTGCATACATGATATTGGTATTGCCAAGAAACACTTTATCTGGACTGGCGAGTTTCTTGTAATTTTTCAATTCTGAAGTAAGCAGATGCAGACTCCTGGATCTGTCGAGTGTGTAGAGCATTTTGAGGCATGAATCGCGTGTACAGGTAAGCGATTGGCACAGATGACTGACATTGGGTACAAATGGCAGACTTTCCGCTATGATCATCATGAGCTTTTTCATTTTTTGCATGGTTTCGAATGTAACCTTTTCAGATGCTGGAAGATCACATTCAATGATTTGTTTTTGTATTTCCTGCAATCGTATTGCATAATCAGGTCCGACCTCTTTATAAAATGGATAAAATCCGAATTTTAAATAATCTCCAAAATATTTCAGTACTTTCACCTTCGCTGTAATATCCATCGCAAGACGTATATGATTTTCAAGCAATTCGTTCAGATTAAATGATTCCGTTGTGAAAAGATTCTCAAATTCAAGATATTCCCTGAAAGAAAGACCATTTAATGTGTAAAGCGTCTGTCGTCGAGATAAATCAACACGGGAATTATCAATTTCGAGAATGGATGATCCAGTATAAACAATATTAAGCTTTGGATAATTATCATATAAATTCTTGAGAAGCAAGCTCCACCCTGGGTATCTGTGAACCTCATCCAAGAATAAATACATAATGCCGTGAGCATACAAATAATCTGCCAGTTCAACAGGCGAATGATTGCTAAACCATAGATTATCCAGCGATACATACAACGCATCATCGGGATGATGAAATGTTTCGCGGATATGCTGTAAAACCAGCGTCGTTTTACCCACACCGCGTTCCCCCTTAATACCGATCATGCGAACATCCCAGTTAATCTGATGATACAGGTAACGCTTAAATGTAAGCGAAACATCCGAAAGCTTTCGGTGATACGCAGAAACTAAAGGCTGAATATTTAAGTCTTGCATGGAAATCTACCAATCTAAGGAACAAAAGCATCCCACAAAAACACTTTTACAAAAACACTTTTACAAAAGCCATTTTGCTACACAAAATCACTTTTGCAAAAGCTATTTTATCACACATAATCACTTTTGCAAAAGCTATTTTGGTAATCATTCAGCCCCCCTAACGATTTTATATGCCTCAATGTATTTTTTTATATGCCTCAATGTATTTTTTATATGCCTCAATGTATTTTTTCACCTACGCGGCCCGACGCCCCGTACGTGGCGTGCGGTAGCCGACTTCGTGCTGTGTTGTGTCTTATGTAGATGTCCTTGAACCGCACTCGCAAGCGTTCAACATATAGAAGTATAAAGTGTTCCATGGATTGGAATATACTATGAAATCAGACTTACCATCAATTGACTAACTATTGCCTATTGCCTATTGACTATTGACTATTGACTATTGACTATTGCCTAAGTTCGATTGAACCACATACTTCAGAAACGTCATTGGGGCTGCATAATTATCTATTGGTGACCTTTTTTCGCGAGCTTTTTTTGAATATAATATACACCCACAAGTATGAGTTGAACGCCGCCGATAATTGTCAATCCGAAAAGCGGGATATTTGCCTTAACGCGCGGACTCCGTCAAAAAACGGCAGGGAATAGCCTGCCGCTTTCGTCTTGCCTTTTAAATGCTCGGCGAATAACTGCCGCCGCTTTTAAAAGTTAAAATATTTTT
>JAZODZ010000298.1:0-3581 GCA_045597285.1 Myxococcota bacterium | reverse complement strand
GATGCTCTCATTCAGAATGAGTATTTGGGTTCGGACATTTTCCACTCAGTGTGTGGAAAATTAGACACTGCGTGTCTAAACTCCTATCCACTCTCATGGTCGCATTACCGCTTGTTTTTGCACGTTTTGAACGACAAGAATCGTAAACAGTACGAAAAGAAAGCCTGAAAATTGTCGCATCGGTGATACGACAATTCACTTGGACACACACTTAACAACTGTCCCCTGACAACTGACAATGAAATTCAAATACAAAATTCAGCCCTATCAAACCGAAGCTGTGGAATCCGTCGTGCGCGTGTTCGACGGCCAACCGAACCTCGGCGCAGGCCTTTACATCCGCGATCTTGGGGAACAGAAGCCCACTGTGCCCGACCCGCAAAAATCGCTGTCATTCGCCAATGCGGACGAATCCGAAATCGACGCGATGGGCTTCAAAAACAGCGACCTCGTTCCGCAACTGGACGAAGCCTCGTTGCTGGCGAATATCCATCGCATCCAGTCGGAGCACAACATCCCGCTTTCGAAGTCGCTTTCCAGGCTCCACGGCTGCTGTGCGCTCGATATCGAGATGGAGACGGGAACAGGCAAAACTTACGTCTACATCAAGACCATGTTCGAGCTCAACAAGCGCTACGGATGGACGAAGTTCATCGTCATCGTGCCGTCGATTGCGATTCGCGAGGGCGTGTGCAAGAGCTTCGAGAACATGACCGACCATTTTATGGAGCATTACGGCAAAAAAGCGCGATATTTCATTTACAATAGTGACAACCTGTCGCAGATAGATAGTTTTTCGAGCAGTGGCGACATAAACGTCATGATCATCAACACGCAGGCCTTTGCGAGTTCCCTGGATGAGAAATCCGAAAAGAAGGCATTGGACAATCAGAAGAAAGGCAAGGCCGACAAAAATCTGCGCATCTATACCAAACGCGATGAGTTTGGCTCTCGCCGTCCGATCGACGTAATAGCCGCCAATCGTCCCATCATCATCATGGATGAGCCTCAAAAAATGGGTGGTGAAGCAACATTGACCTCGCTCAAACGCTTTAATCCTTTGTTTTTTATCAATTATTCAGCAACACACAAAGTGCAGCATAACCTCGTCTATGCATTGGATGCGGTCGATGCGTATCAATACAGGCTCGTAAAAAAGATCACGGTGAAGGGATTTCGTCTCAGCGGTCTGCACGGCACGGAGGGGTATGTCTATGCCGAAAAAATCATCCTGTCACCCAAAGCACCACCGTGCGTGCGATTGGAATACGAAGTAAAGCTTCAAAACGGCATTAAACGCGAAAGTCATATTCTGCGCGTTGGTGACGATCTGTTCGAAAAATCGAACCGACTCGAACAATATAAAAATTGTAAAATTCTGGAGATTGATCCATTCACAAACAAAATCGCATTATCCAATCATAAAAGTTTACGCATTGAACTGGCCATAGGTGAAGCTACACAGGATTTACTTGAAGAGGATCGTCGCCGTATTCAAATCCGCGAAACATTGATTTCACATTTCGAAAAGGAAGCTGTATTATTTGAAAAAGGTATTAAGACGCTTTCGCTCTTTTTTATCGATAAAGTGGCCAATTATCGAGAATACGATGAAGATGGCAATCCGAGACTCGGCAAATATGGGCAGATATTTGAAGAAGAATACAAATCTTTAGTGAATGAATACAGGACTCTTTTCCCTCCGGAATACACTAAATATTTGAGCCGCATTGATGTACATCAAACGCATAATGGTTATTTCAGCATCGATAAAAAGAGTGGCCGAATGATTGATGGGGAAATTGCAAAGACTGGTGCAGACAAGGGTATGTCCAAAGACATATCTGCATACGATCTCATTCTCAAAAATAAAGAGAGGCTCTTGAGTTTTGAAGAACCAACGCGTTTTATATTCTCGCATTCTGCATTGCGCGAAGGCTGGGACAACCCTAATGTTTTTCAGATTTGCACCCTAAAAAATAGTGATAGCGACGTCAATCGCCGTCAGGAAGTTGGACGTGGCATGCGGCTTTGCGTGAATCAGAATGGCGAGCGCATGGATGCGGATGTTTGTGGGGAATCAGTACATGAATTAAACCGCCTGACGGTCATTGCAAGCGAGAGCTATCAGGAGTTTGTGGGGAATCTGCAAAAGGAAATGAGCGATGTGCTCAAAAAGCGCGAAGTTGTCATTGATGACAAATTATTTGAAGGAAAGACTGTTCGTGCCAATAATGACAATGCTGTCAAGCTGGATAGCAGACAAGCCAGAAAGATATATCAATACCTGCTTAAAAACGATTATATCGATACAGATACGGGCTTAATTTCACAATCTTATCGAGATGATCATTTGAGTGGTGTATTGGCTCCCATGACAGATGAATCATTAAAGCCTGTGGAACAGGGAATTCATAAGCTCATTCAGTCGTTGTATGAAGAAACTCCGAACGATGAAATGTTTGAAGATGGCAATAAAGCCAGTGTATATTTAAACAAGCCGAATGAGCGTTTCTACAAGAAAGAATTTCAAAAACTATGGCAGACGATCAATCACAGATATGCCTATACGATCAAATATGATTCGAATGAACTCATTGAACATGCTGTGCGTGCGATAAATACAGAGTTAAACATCACGCCACTCAAATATACATTGGTTGAAGGCAGTCAGAACGCCGATATTTCTGCGGATGAGGTGAAAGATAGGGCGAGCTTCGGGCAATCCAAAACGATGACAAGACAGTTGCAGTATGCTGATGTAACGCATATACGCTATGATTTGATTGGCAAGATTGCCGAAGGTACTAAATTGACTCGAAAGACGGTCGCAGCCATTCTTAAAGAGATTTCGGATAGTAAATTCGCAATGTTCGCGATGAATCCAGAAAGCTTTATAGAAAAGATGACGACGATTATCAATGAAAAGAAAGCAGCAATGTTTATAGAGCATCTTAGCAACCATCGCCCAGGTGTCGAATTGTACTATCATGCGGTGGAGGATACTGCGACAAATGTTACCGATCCCTATCAGGCCGATATATTCACGACGGAACATTTGCATTTGCCGATTTCAAAAGCTTATAAGGCACAGAAAGCGATTCAGGATTATATATTTACCGATGGAACTTCAGAAAAAAGTATTGAACGCAAATTCGCAGAAGAGTTGGATGCCGCATCAGAAGTCAACATCTATGCCAAGCTGCCCAAAGGGTTTTATATTCCAACCCCAGTGGGACATTATTCACCTGACTGGGCTGTCGTCTTTTATGAAGGTAGGGTAAAACACATTTATTTTGTAGCCGAAACAAAAGGAACCATGTCAAGTTTGGAGCTTCGTCCCATTGAGCAAGCTAAAATCGATAGTGCAAAACTATTATTTGAAAAGCTATCCAACGGCTTGGTAAAATATGATCATGTAACGAATTATCAGGAATTATTGAATCTAGTCCAATCATGACATGATTATGCATTCTGCCTCGCGTATGCGCACAGACCGCAGGTCGAGCACATAGCGAGGCGACAGGCAAGCCGTATGCGCACAGCGCATAGGCCGCCCTGATGCGTCGGCGTATGCGGCA
>JAZODZ010000297.1:0-12589 GCA_045597285.1 Myxococcota bacterium | reverse complement strand
ATTTTTCTGACGATTCGTACATGATTAAGACTGATAAAACCTTTGATCATGAACATATCAATTCATTGTATGTCTTTAAGCCGCATTTTAATGTGCCCAAACCAATCGCAGAACGGTTTAAGAATAATTATAAAAGTTATATTAGGAATTTTGTAAAGAAATGGTTTAAGAAAGCATTAGATGACTGGCAGAAAGACTGGATGCAGAAACATGGCATGAATCCCGATGGGAGTTTCAATTTGTAGAAACGTCGGCACGTGTCGCGACACGTGCCAGCAACGCCAATATGCCGAGCAACAAAAGACGATGCAAAACATGCATGGGCGTGATAAAATAAGGATGGTTGGGGCACGCTGTCTCGCAGGACTCGTTCAGGCGGTTGTTTGACATGGTTATCATGGAGAGGAATGCGTTGAAATTAGCAAAAACAATACAGTGCGTGTTTTTAACACTTTAAGACAGGAGGATAAACTGTATGCGCTCAATTAATATACAAAAAATAAGCATTACCGAACTGGCTACAGACGCAATCGTCAACGCCGCAAACGATGGCCTTTTAGCTGACGGAGGTGTTTGTGGTGCCATTTTCGAGGCTGCGGGATATGAACAATTAAAGGAAGCCTGCAAAAAACTCGGACATTGCAAAATCGGTTCGGCAGTCATCACGCCTGGTTTTAACCTGAAAGCCAAATATATTATTCATGCGGTTGGCCCCCAATGGATAGACGGCAAGCACAAAGAGCCTAAACAACTTTATAGGGCATACTATAAATCTCTTGAACGGGCAGTGGCCAAACATTGCGAATCTATCGGATTTCCGCTGATTTCCGCCGGTTTCTTCGGGTATCCCGTAGATCTTGCATGGAAACAGGCATTCGAAGCATGCAAAGACTTCTTTGAAAAGCACAAAGATGTATCCTTGGAAATCGTATTTTCCGTTTTGAGCAATGAGGTCATGGAAGCTGGGCGTGAGGCTTTGCGTGGAAGTGAAGCTGTTCGCTACAAGATCGCAGACAGAAATGATTGGAGGGAAAGGCATAATATGCCAGAACAGCACGACACATTCATCTTCCAGCGACCATTTACTGCGGAGCAGATGGCAACACTCCGATGCGGACATATCCCTGAGGCGATGGAAGACAAATGGTTCTGGTTTATGGAGGGGGACACACTTTTCGCACACCGTAGCTGGACAGGCCATTGTATTTATCAGATAGATTTCAAGCCGGATAATCATCATGTCGTGACGGTAAACCGGGATCCGATGCAATACAGTTGTACAAGTATAGAAGAGGATATTCAGAGGCTGAACGATCTGCTCAATGGGTGGACTCAGGATTCCTATGACTATTTTCATGCATGGATTGCCGAGACCGTTGATACGTTAGAGAAGGCTGGAATAATTCCGAAGAGACTCAGAATATCTGATCAGGAAGTGGATGCCTTATTCTTTCATAAGCCGGATGATCCAAATGGTTTTCTGAGCAACTGGTATTTGTCGCCTTTTGAAGTGGATGGAGTTCACTTCTCTTCCGTCGAAAAGTACATCATGTATTGGAAATGCATGATTTTCGGAGATGAGTCCTCTGCAAAGGCAGTCCTGGGCACAGAGGATGTTGCCATGCAGCGCTCCATTGGCCGCAAAGCATCTGGGTATATCGACTCTGTCTGGGCTGGAATGCGTCAGATGGTTGTGTTTCGTGGACTGATGGCAAAATTCAGTCAGAATGAAGAGCTAAAAAAGAAACTTCTGGATACCGGGGATGCTTATCTTGTTGAATGCTCGGAATCAGATAAGATCTGGTCTTGTGGAGTCCGCTTAAATGACGACAAGCGCTTCGACGCAACAAACTGGACCGGTAACAATATTCTCGGATTTACGTTAATGGAGGTCAGAAATGCAATTAAGAGAATGGAAGTCATAGAAGCAATTATGAAAATGAAGTCTTTGTAGATTGAATAATGCGACATAAGTCGTCCGACGCCCTTCATCGCAGAAACGACGTGGCAAGGGCGTTGGAACGAAAGGAGATGCTTTAACTTAGTGTGACGATTACCAACAAAGACGGAACTTCAACGACATCGACTTTTGAAAAGTTTGAGTTCGTGAGAGGGTCGGCAAGGGCAACCCCGTCTCCGATACGACAAAAGCCTCAGTTTCATTCGAACCTGAGACTTTATCCATCACTTGCAGGGAACTGTTCCCAAATCAAGCGTTCCCATCTCCCTTTTGAATCCTGCGATGCTCGAATTCACCTCGGTAAGAAGGTAATGACTGCGATCTGGAACATTAATCTTGACTTGTACACCATTATTAACAATTGGATTTCCATGTTCATCTTTTGCATCTTCTAGATGATATTGGATAACAGGAACTTTTCCAAAAACTGCCGCACTGTTGGCGTATGCGGAAGCATTGCAAAACGAGTCACCCTTAGAAAATCCGGGAACCTCGGAAGATGTCAATGTCAAATTATTAACAAAAGCTGTTTGCTTTGTCGATTTTGTCAAGTCCCCCAGCAGACGACCGTTTGTACTCGCTATCTCAGGCCCCAAACCACTTAATGCTGTAATTTCAGTTGGAAAATAACTTTTAAAAATTCCTCCGCCAAACTGTTTTTTCCAAGCATTTTCTTGCTCAGTATAATTTCCCATAAGATTAATTCCCTTCGAAAGTGCATCCTCCTTCGAAGTCTGAACGATATTTGATGCCGAATTAATAAAATCTTTCTGAACATAGATACTGCCACCCATAGTAGCTTTGGCAGCCTGGCGATTATATTGCATAGCTCGTGCAAGACCATTCTCCGCCCGGCTAATTTTCATCGCCACAAGCGCAATCATCGTTATTGCAACCAAAAGGAGCAATACAATAACAAGAACAACACCTTTATTATTTGTATATCGTTTACTTATCATAATCATACCTTTTCTAATTATATTGTAATGAGCAGTTGTTTCCAGTGCAGCTCACTGGACCTCCTGAAAGGCTTATACGGTTTTTCAGGAGAACTGTCCCTTGTGCATGAACCAGTGGCAAACGACGGGTTTTCCCATCCACGATTTCAATTACACTTGGCTGAACGCCATCTGTTCTTCCCCAATTTGCTTCTCGATCACCATAAGAACCAATTCGATAATAAAATCCTATCACAGTCGAAATATCTACGGTCTGTAAAAGATTAAAGCTCTCCATTCCACCGATGTTTGTTATATTTGCACAAGCCCCCGATGTGCATTTTACGGCATCTAAGTATTTGATAAAACTGCCTCGATGATCTCCCAGCGGATCCACGTCGGTGATTGGATAAAGTTCAAAATATGCAATATTGTGCACAATTGTGGAACAAGCCTCAAGCGCAGCGTCAGATCTTAAGTAGTTGCTACCACCGTTACTGGATAGACTTTTGGCATAACACCGTTCAAGCCCCCGGGTATCCCGATTATATCGATATACTACACTCACAATGGGAGACACTCTTTCTCCCACCATAAAGCCTCCCATATTGCCAAACCCATAATCTTCTAATGATTTCGTAGCCGTATTAAGCTTTTCAGTCTGGGAATAAAATATATCTCCCGTGACATAATCAGCCGGCACGGGGGCGTTTGAACCATCAACATACCCTCCCCCCGCATTATTCAGCATTATCAACACTCTTTCATCTTTTTTGCTCGATTTGACATAAACGGCCTTCGCATAGCGAAACGCTCGTCTAAATGCAGCATCGGCCATCGTTTCATCCATCACATGCATAGGAAACGAAAAACTATCATCACGACTATTTGGCATCTCAATAACATCCGAAAGCGTAAGATAGGAAGTTGTTCGCTTGTCCAACCTCATTTTTCCATCATTCGCATCAGCTGTGACTTTAAATCCATCATGATCTGTCATGTCGATAACAAGTTTCAGTTCCGCAACATACTTGTTACTCCCAACGATCTGCTGATTTCCAAGATAGTTAATACTTCTAATCCCTAACAACTTACTGTTGTTATACCCCATAATTCGATTCGCATCCCCATCACGAGAATCAAAAGGAACATGGTATCCCACGCGCGAAAGATCACGCGCTATTATCTGCCCCGCATTCTCAAGATTTCCTTCCATAACCCGATTATCAATTTCGTTTCGCAGAGACGCAGATGAACTGTCGACAAGTGCATAAGCAGCCAAAACGACAATTGACGTCAGAAATACCGAGACAAGCAATTCTATAAGTGTAAAACCATGTCGCATAGCCATATTTACTCCCCAGTCTTTTCTATCCAATACCAAAAACAACTCTCTGCTCTTCAGTTCCATTAAGTTTTATAAATATTCGTCGTACTAAAAATAAAAGGTAAGGAAACAAACTCACACTGTAACTTACCGGAACGTCCATCTTTGTTCTCAAAGTCTGTGAATGCGTTATGCAATTTGCATTCCTGTGCCCTTTGAGCACTCTTTGCCCATGTCACACGTATCGCTCCTCGAATACACTCCTGATCTGGGCAAAGCGCGGCTAATTTAGTTGGATCTGTACTGGTATGAGCAAGATTGTAATAGGCAACATAATAGCGATTATCGAGATCCCCGGTCCATCCAAAAATACCGTTACTGCTTGCTAAAATCCCATTCGTGGAGGATGACGCTCCATTTAGGTTATAAGCAGTCCAATCAGGATGTGGTGCTGTAGTCAATGCACGGCAAATAGTCCCAGCCTTACATCCATCCAAGGCCTGAAGTTCAAGAATAGCCAACTGCTGTTCAGCCAGAGAAACCGCAGACATCCGCATCGATACCCCACGATTGTATTCTCCAACCGACATCTGCATGCCTAAAACGCCGAGCGTTCCGACTGCCAATATCGCCGCAGCAATCATGACCTCTAATAACGTAAACCCTTTTCGCATAACAGTCCTCTCTGGAAAGACGATAGACACCCACTTTACTATATCAGTTTTTTACACTTACGCAAAACTAATTAGCCACAATTTTCCCCTGCTATTACCGCTTAAACAGCTTCGACAGAAAACCCTTCCCGCCGCCTTTGCCCTTGCCATCCCCATCTTCTTCATCCCCAGGATTCTCCCACCAGGCCTCATCCTCATCAAACTCAAAGTTCTGCAGGTATTCCGGAGGAATGTTGTCCGGAAGCGTCAGTTTCTGAGGATTAATCGCCACATTCAGATTGATCTTCCACGCGCCATCCTCTTTTATCATGTTGACATTGCGATTCTCGCCATCGATCAAAACCGTCAGACGTGCCGTTTCGATGCCCTTTTTGTTCTCCGTCTTTGTTTCCTTCACTTCAGGCTTGTCCTTCGGCGAAATGCCGTTCATCAGATGCGCCCAGCTCTCGTCGGCATTCCCATCCCCGGACTCCACAAGCGCAATGGAATCCGAAGAAAACATGCCGCGGAACTTCTCCGTCCTGCTCTTGTACGCATATTCGACAGCCGTATTAAAGGCATCCTTTGGCATCCGTCCGTGAAATTTGACCAGGTACACCACGAGACCAATCACCAGCGCTACAGCCGCAAAAATCGCCACGCGGATGAGCATCTTCATGCGCTTTTTTGCCCGCTCCTGCGCCTGCTTTTTAAGCTGCTCGGGTTTCTGAACCTTCACCGGAGTCTGAGGAGCCGAAGGAATCTTCACGCCCCCCTTCTGTGCTACTGATTTGACCTGTTTTACATCAACTTTCGCTTTTGCCATGACGTCTCCTGGAAAAACAACAGCTCACTTTAAAACATTCTGCGCAGTTCTTGCAGAAAATCCATCTTTTTTTTTCATCATTATTAAAAATTATATGCGTTTTCCGCACAAACCGCATTAAATATGTCCCGTTTGTATGCCCTGCCCTCCCCTCTAGTATTACGTGTCTCAATGTCAAACATCATCGCAAGCCTTTCCGGAATCCATAAATCTTATCAAAACGGCGCGTCGGTGCTCGAAGTCCTCAAAGACTTCTCCCTCGAAATCCACGCCGGTGACTTCATGGCTATCAGGGGCCGAAGTGGGTGCGGCAAAACCACGCTCCTCAACATTCTTGGCCTTCTCGATAACGATTACCAGGGAAGTTACAGAATCCTCAATGGCGAGTCTCTTATGGAAACTCACTCGCTAGCCGATGCCGTGCTCAGCCGCCTTCGAAGCAAAATGATTGGCTTCGTCTTTCAGCACTTCAATCTGCTCGATCACATGACGTGCCTCGAAAATGTTTGCCTGCCTGCCGCATTCTGCACTCAGAATACCGATCACGCCAGCATTATCGATAACGCACGCGAACTCATGGAACGGCTTGGCGTGGGCGACAGAACCGATGCCATGCCAAACCAGCTCTCCGGCGGCCAGAAACAGCGCGTCGCCATCGCACGGGCACTGCTGCTGCGCCCCAGAATGATTCTGTGCGACGAGCCAACCGGCGCACTCGACGAGGCAACTGGCCGCGAAATCATGACCTGCTTCAGGGAACTTAGCGATCTTGAAAAGATGGCATTCGTCATCGTCACGCACGACAAGACCGTCGCGGATGCATGCGACCGAACCGTCTTTCTTTGATTGCCGCACGCCTGTTACACACGGCGTGCCGGCTGCGCTATTGACATACGCGCAGCCGCGCGGGGCTATCTCGCACGCTCAATACGCCCCGCGCCTTTTCTTATTATCGATTTGCCACTATCACGACAAACGCTCAGTTCGTCTTGTTGATTCGCGCCAGCTCAAGACCAATCGGATACCCGTAAGACGTGTAGCCGTAATACCCGTATCCAGTCAGACCGAACGGCATCTCCCCCTCGAGATGATGAATGCCGCCGTCGAGATCGAGATAGCCATACACATACCCTTCCGTACCGAATTCCTTGAAGCCGCTGAACACGCTCGTCGGCAAATCTTCGAGGCGAGTGTCTGCATAGGGAATCTGCGTTTTGTTCGTGATGTGACCGTCACCGGTGTACTTGATGACATTCCCTTTAGGCGTCACGATGGTGACATAGTCGGCCGTGTATCCGGAAGGAACGGAGAACGAGTAGGTCTTTCGGTACTGTTCGACAGGCACCATCGAAATGAATGACGGATCTGCCGCACTTGCGCCGCTATAAGTGATGCTGACGAGGAACTGACCGACATACACGGGTTTGTCGGCAATGACGTCA
Organism: Myxococcota bacterium; assembly: GCA_045597285.1. Classification (GTDB taxonomy): domain Bacteria; phylum Myxococcota_A; class Bradymonadia; order UBA4248; family UBA4248; genus UBA4248. The sequence continues at coordinate 5,443 of JAZODZ010000297.1, read as the reverse complement.
AAGCTACTCTTCGTCTCAATCTTCCTGAATTCCCCCGAATTGAGCGAAAACGTCCCGGATGCCTGCGAATCGCTGCTCGGGCCAGTCAGCCTGACGTTCGTATTGTCGGACTGAGCAAGGATATAGTAAAAATTCGGCTCATCCTTCTGCGGCATCGTACGGACCGCCGCATATCGCATTCCCCACATGTCGAGCGGGAGAAGCTGCTCCTCCATGTGATCGCAGCCACCATACTTGGAACTCGGGATATAGGCACAGGCCGCGCCACCGAAAACCTCGATCTTCTTGTCTGCCGTCACTGTCGTCCCCGACGACTCGCCCGCACCGGCCTGCTGAAGGCTGAGCGCGTCGAACTGACGGAGCTTGAAAACGCCATCCTCGCCTCCTGCCTTGAGTGCCTGTATCGTCGTCTTGTCGCGTTCATCCACGCCAGCCAGCATATCGGCTTTCACCTTAATCCTGACCGTCGTCTCGCCAGGCGAAACAGCCACGACCGAGATGGTATCGCCAGACACGAGATTAGGCGTGCTCGTAAAGCCCATCGTCATGTACTCAGTCGCCAGGGCGTTGCGCGGAAGCATCAGGGATGCGTCGGAGGAGTTGCCGGCAGCCTTGCCGTATGGATTGAACTGATAGACGACGACCGGCTCCGTGCTCCTCAATTTGAACGCAGTCGGACGTATCACGGTATTCTGAAGCATGTAATCGAATATCGTCGTGCCTTCCTTGTTCACATTCGCATTCGTCTGATTTGACGCCGAAGCACTTGGGTCGCCGACAATCGTCTTGTGCACGACCCCACCGGCCGGAACCGTGAACGTCAGATAGGGATCTCTCGATGTGTTTTCAAAAGCAGGTTTGTCAAAAATATAGATGATGGCATCCTTGTCCGAGGACGGATTGCTGATGACAAGGGAAAGATCATAAAAGATGTTTCTCGAACTGTTCCCGTCGTTGTTCTGAAGAAAAACAGGCCAGTACTCGCAACCGATATAAGATGTCTCATCGGTTTTGAAATCGCATTCGGAACGGCATTCCTCGGTCTCGTCATCTATGCCGTTGCAATTCTGATCACCGCCGAGATAATAACCGGCATCATCACATGTGATAGCCGATGGAAGCGTGCTGCCAATACACGGCCCCCAGCTCTGACCGCTCTCATCGCATTTCTGGGTTCCGGGCTTGCAGATTCCATAAAGCTCAAGCGGCTCCTTGGACTTGACATTGTCTTCCGCCCCGGGCCAGCATTTCCGCTCGCTGCCGGCCTCGCAGGCACACACCGTCGAGGACTCGCAGCCATTGGCTGTGTTGCCGTCGCAGTCATAAAATCCCGTCTTGCACTCGCAGATTCCGTCATTGCAGCTCTGTCCCGCGCCACATGCGACATGGCATCCGCCGCAATGTTGATCCGAAGTCTGAAGATCCGTGCAGACATCGTCACAGTTTTCGAGTTCATCTTTGCATTTCAGGATACAGGCTCCCCCCTCGCATGAAAACCCAGTCTGGCATTTGTTCAGACATCCGCCACAGTTGTCGTTATCGGTTTTGAGATCGACGCAGTTCCCGTAACAGGAAACTTCTGTTTCCTTACAGTCATCGACCTTGGCCTCGGACACACACTTCCCGTCTTCACATTTCTGCGTGAGCAGACATCGGTTCTCGCATTCGCCGCAGTTTTCTGTATCGGTTTTGAGATTCGCACAACGAAACAGGCACTTTTCTTCATCCGAAGTGCAGTTGAAACAGGCCGTGGACGATTCACACCCATTCTTCACGTCACCGTCACAGTCAAAACTTCCTTCCATGCAGGCACACTTTCCATCGGCGCAATACATATCCGGCCCACAGGCGACATCTTCAAGGCCGCAGTGGAGGCTGTCCGTCATGGGATCGATGCAAGTATCGCCAATCGAAACGGTGTTTTCGGGACACTGGCTTCGGCATTTACCATTCTGACAGGTCTCATCAGGCTCGCAGACGGTCTCACAATTTCCACAGTGTTCCTCGTCGTTTTTCACATCGACGCAGCTTTCCCCACACATTTTTTCGCCGGACTTGCAAACCTCGGTCTTCTCAGAACAGGTTCCGTCCTGACAGATTTCGTTATCATGGCATGCGTTGGTGCAATTGCCACAATGTTCCTTCTCAGTCTTCGTGTCCACACACTTGCCGTCGCAACAGCTGTAAGCGCAACATGTACTTCCGCAAAGTTCCTGTTCATCCGGACAAGTTTTTCCTTCTGTCCCGGAATCCTGGCCGCAGGCAGTCAAAACCAGGGCACACAGAACAAAAGAAAACCTGAAAGAATTGCTATTTCTGCTTCTCATAAAGCCTCCGACCATATCTAAAAAATTCCACTATCCTCTCGGCCATGAAGCCAGAGTGTATGCAAAACCAAAATCTTTTAGCAAATAGCGAATTTTAATATGGGTGAAAAGCGATTTCAGCCGCTGTTTCGTCACCCAAAAGTATCGCCGCGCGTATGACAATAGCGCGGCGGGCACGCCGTATGTCAATAGGCGTGCCGACAACAAAGCAAACCGTGCGAAGGCCCCCTGAAAAAAGTTAAAAAAAAAATGACCTCCAAGTGTCACAAAATTTAATTTTTGTCATCATCTTGTGTGTATGCATCGACGCATCACTCGACATGAGGAAGGAAAAATGTACGAATCAGGCTTCACATAACGATTTTAGAGTTGACCATCATATCGTGCGGCCTGCCCCGTGGTCAGGAAACGCGATCGCTGTATCTGGACGCGGATGCAGAGGATTGCGGGCTGCACTCGCCAGGCACATTCTGTACACTCATTTTTACGCGGCTTGAACGCGGAAAGGGGGTGGTGTGCCAGGCCGCACGTTTGTTGGGCTAGGCGGCGGCTGGCGGGCGGGAATGGGAGAGAGAGGAAACCCTGTTTCCTAGAGGATCTATGTCCGCATTTTGCCCTATGGCTGAACAGTTAGAAAAAATCGATGGTTTTAGAGCATAATTTATTGACATTTACAGACACACTTCTAATATTGATGGTCTATTTTTCTGGGATGGGCCCGGAATGAGTGGAGATTTGCAGGACGAATGATAGAAGAATCTGTGATTAAGGCAGTCATAGAGCGAACAGACATCGTTCGTCTAATCAGCGAATACGTCCAGCTGAAGCGGCGCGGCGGAAGGCTGGTAGGGCTCTGTCCGTTCCACCGTGAAAAGACCCCCAGTTTCTCAGTCAATGGCGAACGTGGCGCGTATTACTGTTTTGGCTGCCACGAAGGCGGAAGTGCCGTCGATTTTCTGATGAAACTGGAGAATCTGACTTTCCCGGAAGCCATAGAACGCCTGGCAGGCCGTCTGGGCATCGAAGTCGTCCACACGGGACGCCAGTCAGACCAAAGCCGAATCACGCAGAAGAGCCGCGAGAAGTCATTTCTCGAGATCATGAAGACGGCTCAGCAGTACTTTGTCGAATCGCTCGCGTCGCCATCCGGCGAAGGCTGCCGGCGTTATGCGGCAGGCCGTGGCATTTCCGATGACATGATCAGATCGTTCGGCCTTGGCTATTCGCCGGACAGCTGGGATGGCATCGTGGACCACCTTCGCCGGAACAATCTTTCGCTCGAGGACAGCCGCGAGCTAGGCCTCGTCGCATCACGTGAATCGGGCGGTTATTATGCGCGTTTCCGCGGCAGACTAATGTTTCCGGTTCACAATGTGCGCGGAGAAATCATCGCATTTGGCGGCCGTATCCTCGAAAAATCTGAAACCGCTAAGTACATTAACAGTCCGGAAAGCCCCATTTATACCAAAGGTGAACACCTTTATGGTCTGTATCAGGCCAAGATGCACATCACGCGGGAACATTGCGCGATTCTCGTGGAAGGCAATGTCGACGTCGTGATGATGCACGGGTTCGGGTTCTGTCACACCGTGGCATCCATGGGCACGGCACTGACGCCGAAACAGGCCGCACTCCTCTTCCGCCATACGAAGAACGTCTATTTGATGTATGACGGCGACAGCGCCGGCAGAAAGGCCATGTGCAGAGCACTCGGCATTCTGCTCGGACAAGATTTCGAGGGGCTTTATGCCGTCGAGTTGCCCAAAGACGACGATCCCGACAGCTACTTGAGAACATACGGTGCAGAGGGCATGAACGCGCTCATCAAGAATGCCAAACCACTCGGCATGTGGTGCGTTCAGAAGAAGTGTTCCGACCTGATGACGCTTCCTCCCGAGCTGAGGAAATCCGGGTTTGCCGAACTTTCGGAACTTCTTCTCGAGTTCCCCGACAGCCTTGCCCAGCACCATTATCTCGAGGAAGCAGCCCGTTTTCTTGGCCAGGACGTACGACGTCTTGCCGTCGAACTCGGCATGGATCCCGGTGCAGTCACCTCGCACAGAATCGAAGCCGGCACCAATCAATCCGCCCCAGTGCCCGAGAAAAACGATATCGACAGAATCGAATGGGATGTCGCCAACCTCATCCTCAATTCGCCGCAAAAATATGAAAGCTTTATTTCCAAACAGGGATTGGAATTAATCCAGGACCCCGCACTTCGCTCGATGCTTTCTGAATATGCGGAAATTCAGGACAAGGCGACGGCTTATTCCATCATCGAGGCAATGGGGGAAAATTCGCGAAAACTCTATGAAAAGGTAATCTGTTCAGGCCCGGACGTCCCCGAGGACAACCTCGATGACTGGTACTCCGGTGCCATAGCCAGTCTCGTCAAGAACTGGGCCGCAAGAGAACAACAGCAAATCGGTTTTCTCATTGCGGAAGCAGTCCGTGATGGCAAATCAGATCAGGCTTCCGAACTCGTCGAACGGCAGCAGAGAATGATTAGCCTCATGATGGATTTAGAAAAAGAAAGGCAATACCGCTGGCAACGCGAGGGTTGATTCGCGTTTCAGTGTTTAACAAATTTGAAATATAGGGAGCGTTTGATGGCAAACGTCATGGATAAAGATTTACTTCAAAAGCTGGCCACTCTCAAGGAACGGGGCTATCTGACATACGATGAATTCAATGCCATTCTTCCGCCGGATGTTTTGACCGGTGACGAAATCGATGTCATTTACAATTATCTGGAAGAAATGAAAATCGAAGTCATTTCTGAAGATGAAGCCAAGACAAGGACTTCTGTTCATTCAGCCATAGTTTCGAACAAAACAGAACCCACGTTGTTCCAAAGTGGCGAAGTTCATACGCAAACCGATAAGGCTGAAACAACGTCGGCAGATAATGTCGTTGATGCCACCGCCATCAAGGCAAAAAACAGCCAGAATGCTGAATCTGTAAACAAAACAGATTCAACAGAAACAGATGCCAAGCCAGAAAGCGCTAATGAACCGTCTGCTGTTGAGGAAATAGCTGATACAGCTAAGAAATTGGCCAAAAAGTCCGAAAAAGCCAAAAAGTCCGAAAAAGCTGAAGCCAAAAAATCCGAAAAA
>JAZODZ010000296.1:0-1960 GCA_045597285.1 Myxococcota bacterium | reverse complement strand
CTGGCTGAGCGGATTGTCTTTGTCCAGCACGAGATCGGCGAGTTCCCGGCCTTCGAGGCACTCCATGGCGATATACGGCGCGTTCAGGGATGTCTTGCCGTAATCAAAAATGCGGATGACATTCGGATGGGACAGGCAGCTTGCGGCCTGAGCCTCGCGCTGGAAACGCGCCAGCACCACGCGATCCTGAATAAAATCCTGACGCAGAACCTTCAGTGCGACGTAACAATCGAGCGCACGGTGACGGGCTTTGTAAACAATCCCCATGCTTCCGGTGCCGAGGATTGACTCGATCTCAAACGTATTATCGATAATGGTTCCCACATAAGGATCCGCCGTTTGAGCACCGCCCTCACTGCGGAACACACGGGCACCGCACCCCGCACAGTAACTCGCGTTCTGCACGATTGGCTTGCCGCACTTAGGACACACATTTTCTGACTTCTGATTTTTTATCATAAATAATTTTCGCCATCAGTGACCTTTGGGAAGGCCCCAACACAAATTAACCTCATTTTATACCCATAACTGCTTATCGTGACAACAAGGTTTTCAACTCTAATTCCTCACACGCCATAAGTTGGTAAAATTGTTGGCCATTTGGGGATAGATAAAGATCTTTTGTCATGAAAAAACAATACGCCCCTCTCTCCTCGATTTCGTGCGACATCAGTTCCAGCGCGTCAACACTGCCCACAATACTGACGTGCCGCCACTGCCCATAAATCAGGGCCTCATACTTCAGGTCGGGATCGCATTCGCACACATTTTCCCGCACGTCAATCATCATTGCCTGATTACACACCTCGCGGTAACTGGCTTCGAACGAGTTTTTAACAATTTTGCAAGCCCTTGCCATACCGGATGAACAGCCGCTACACAAAAGGCAAATCAGCACGAATCCAATATTCCATTTCACAATGACACCCTCCAGCCACTTTAGCAATGCGCCAAATCATTCGCCGTGTCAAATTCATGGGATGTCGCCGCTATCTGGCGATACGCGGCGACTCACCGGCTATCTGGCGATACGCCGGTGAAGCGCGGCTTTTGCGCGATAACGCGCAATACGCCACGCCCTTCATTTTTTTTTGAACAAAAATCAGACTGGTGCGTTAAGCCGGGCCGTTGCCGTTGATCGGCATGATTCGCTCATTTTTACAGGATACGATATGAAATACCATCTCATTACGATCGCGATTTTAGCTTCAGCCCTGCTCAGTGCAGCCTGCGACAGCGACGACGAAAAGACGCAGTGGATAGGCGCGCCGTGCCATTGCGAGGGTGCCGGATGTACAGCGGTTGGCGTTCCCCTTCCGGCTCCCGTCATTGACAAAGACGGCAACATGACAGGTACCATCGTCGGTTGCGACGACGTCAGTCTCGACGGCATTGAAGGTGCCCGTATCGTCTGTCTGCAAAACCTTACGGAATACGAAAATCTCGCTCCTCCGACCTACTACCCCCAGGGATATTGCGCGATTTCCGCCGTCAGTTGCGAAAATAACTTTTTCTGCTCCTCAGCTGAATACGGCGATCCGACCAAGATGACGTCCTGCCCCAAGGGAACGGTTCTCATCGAGTCGACATTCGAGTACGACATCGCCGGGATGGGCGACGCCACGATCTTCAATAAAACGTGTGCCAAGGCATGCAATTCAAACGACGACTGCAATACAGCCGGTGACATGTCATGTCTGAACAAAAACGGCCACAAATTCTGCTATCACGAGGACAACATCAAACTCCTCGGCAATAACGTCAAATACACCGATTTCTAATCCGATCGTGAGTGTGGCATACCACGAAAAGAATGCGGCGCGTATGCAATAGCGCCGCGAAGCCGGGCGTATCGCCGCAGGCGATAGCCCGGCAACAGTATCATAATTCAGCCCGAGTTCTTGATATTTCGATCAATAAAGACTATCAGACACGGGCTTTTTTAAGAGCAATTATTCAG
>JAZODZ010000295.1:0-4219 GCA_045597285.1 Myxococcota bacterium | reverse complement strand
GTCGGCGTCGCGCCGGGATACGACACGGTAAGATAGGTTCCGCCCGTCGCCGCGCCGCCGGATTCACCGCCGCCATTCCCGCCGTTTCCTTTCCATTTGATATTCTCGGAATAGTAATCGAGGGCACCGCCGCCGCCGCCGCCCGCGACGATGACGCGGTTATAGAGGTCATCCTTGAGGAGACGGATGTCGGTACCGCCGCCGCCGCCCCAACCCGTGTTGTAGCTTGCGCCGCCGCCGTTATAACCGCCGCCGCCGCCGTCCACACCGGGAGCCGTACACTGCGAACCGTTGCCGCGCCCGCCGACGACGACCCACGCCGATGTCTTGGCCTTGAGATTGATCACGCCCTCGGCATAACCGCCGGGCCCCGCTTTTGCCCAGTCGGACTGCGAAACGCCACCAGCCGCGCCCCAAACCTGGAGCTTGTAATTGCCAGGCAAAAGTGAAATGGCTTCATGCTTTCCAGAAAACGCGAAATCCTGAGATTCAAACTCGTAGATCGTGAGATCGACATCTTTGCTCTTGAGCCCATTGTACTGTCCCTGACCTGCCGCTGTCCCCGAAAACGTAACGACTGTCTTGGCCGCAGGCGCTGCATGCGGATTGCTGTCCGTAATGGTCACGGTCTGCGCCGTATTCCAGTTGGACGGCGTAAAGGTAAGCACTGTCTTGTCAAGCGCAGCAATCGTGCTGTTCGACGAACCGAGTGTCACGGTCACATCGCCGACAGGCGCTGCCGAAAGAGCCACCGACATCGTCGTCGTGTAGTTGCCGGGACGGAGTTCCTGCTTGGCCAATGTCAGCGTCACAGACGCGGATTCGTTATCGAGAATGCTGAATTTTTCGGTGCTCGCGCTCAAACCGTTGAAATCCTTGTCCGCAGAAGTGCTCGTCATGTCAATCTGCGCGTACTGCGTGCCATCGGCATCGGAGTCATCATTCACCTGAAGCAGAACCGTCTGCGGCACATTCCAGTTATCGGGTTCGAAGATCAGCGTCGATGAACTGAGGATACTGAGTTCCGATTCATCGCTCGACGTGAGCTTGACCGTGACTTTAGAAGTGGGCTGTGCCGAGAGAACGACCTTGAAATCCGGCGTCGCATGGCTGTTTTCGAGAAGTTCCATGCCCGTAGATGCCACGATGAGCTTCGCAACATCGTTGTCGAGCGTCGTAATTTCGAGTTCATCAGTAATCGCATCGAAATACCGATCTTCCGATTCGGCACTGAACGCGATCTTGGAAACGATATCGCCGTCGATGATGAGATCGTCTTCACCCGTGACCGTGAGTGTCTGCGGCACGTTCCAGTTATCGGGCGTGAAGACCATTTCTTTGGTAGAAATCGAAATTTCGTCATCCGCATCCGTATTGATCGTTACGGTGACAGGTGCGGTGGGAATCGAGGTCAAGGATATCTGGATTTCTGTCGACGTGCCGTCTTCCGAAACAACCGTATTGGTGTATTTCATGTCGATTTCGGCGGTATCCGTGTCGATGTTCTTGCCGGGAATGAACTTGTCCTTGCCGTTGTATTTGCTGTCATCGGAACCCATGCGGAGGCGAAGGACATAGTCTTTGTCGCCATCGATGATGTTATCCGCCTGCCCCTGAATCTGAATCGTCTTGCCTTCCTTATAGCTGTCTTTGTCGAGTACGATCTTGTCATCGCCTAGAATGACGGCTTCTGGCGTAACCAAGTCTTCATTATCTTTGGTGACAAAGAGTTTTGCAGAAATATTGACGGGGTGTTTGGGTTCGAGACCGAGGCGTACAGTAAGCGTCACGGGGCCGCCATTTTCTGCCGTCTCGATAAAAGCCTTGTCGACGAAGGCATCGGCGACATCGTTGTCGACATTCGTCACATGGATTGGCTTGATGTCCAAATCGTTGTAGTTCTCATCATTAGACGTGGACTTAAACGTGATCTCGTATGTGTTAGCATCATCGCCATTGGGCGTCTCGTTATCATCAATACCGGTGATTTTGACTTCTTGCGGTGTATCCCAATTCTCCGGAGTGAAAGTAAGCGTAAGGTTGCCGTCAGTCGCGCCTTCGACGATACCAAAGTCGGTATTGCTCGAAGCAATCGTGATCGTGACATCCGATTCGGGTTTCGTGATAAGGCTGACAGTAAAGGTTGCGGAACCACCGGATTCGGTCGTGGTGAGTTCTTCCGCGCTGACTTTGAGGCCGACGTTGTCGATGTTTTTGTTGACCATATCGAGTGATTTAGTCAGGCCATGGAAGTCCAAATCTTCCGATATCGCGGTGAGTTTGACCGTGAATTTCTGGTCCTTATCGACGAGATTGTCGGGAATACCCGTGACTGTGATGGTCTGGTCAGCACCGTAGTTGCTGGCATCGAAGTGGATATGATCGCAGGAAACGCTGGCTTCCGGCACTGAGCTGTCGGTCGTGATAGCGCATTCGAGCGTGACATCTGATTCGGGTGGGTTGTTGAGTTTGACCAGGACGACGGCCGTATCGCCTGTTTCGTCTGTTTCGAGATCATCCGCCGTGACGACGAGATCGGGATCATTCTCGAAGACGCAATTGCCTTCTTCATTGCAGATTTTGCCGGCTGTACATGCATCTTTGCCTTTGCACGCCGGGAAAACGCAATCCCCTTTGGAACAAACCATATCGTCTTCACATGTCATTTTGAGGCATTCGTTGTCGACACAAGCGCCCTTGACGCACGTCGCACCGTCGTTGCAAACGATATTATTTTGATGGCAAAGGGTATCCTCGCAAAGACCTTTGACGCACATAAAGTCATCGGCACACGTTTTGTCCACGCAACCGTCATCGACGCAGGTACCCTTGACGCACATCTGACCGGGATCACATGTTTTTTCGACATCGCCATCCAGGCATTCATTGTCGATGCATTTCCCCTTGATACATGTCGTGCCATCAGAGCAGTTGGCCGTCTTGCAGGGATCGGGATTGACTTCGGGAGGCGGGGTAACTTGCTTTTCTTCGCATTTGCCTGATTCTCCGCAGACGAGGTCACCTTCGCATTCGATTTCGCCACCGCATTCCTCGCCCAACTTGGCTTTTTCAGGTTCCTGAGGGATGGGCTCTTCTTTCTTTTCGATACAAACGCCCTGGTCACTGCAAACGAGACCGTTTTCGCATGGAGCTTTGTCACTGCATGAAGAGTTTAATTTTCCCATACTCGATGCGGAATCATCACTACATGAAGCTAAACCAAAGCCAAGAACCGCCGCTGTGCAGATCGCGGCAATACTGAGTTGTCGTGTACGTTTCATCTACTATCTCCTTCGAAAAAGACACAATCATCATCCATAGACCAACAAGTCCAATCGTTGAATTATATACATTGCCAAAGGCAAAAAAAAGCCCGGGGTGAGCGCATAGCGCGTAATCCCGGGTAAAAGCAATTTTCACCAATGATTTCACCCCATCTCCAATGGAGAGGGGGCAAGGGGGTGAGGCCCCACGATTAATAATCGGAGTTTGTTTTTCCGCCTTCGACGATGGCAACGCTTGCGGAAACACCGAGTCTCGACGCACCGGCTTTGACCATGGCAATGGCTGTTTCGGTATCGCGAATACCGCCAGAAGCCTTGACGCCCATTTCACAGCCAACGACGCGACGCATCAGCTCGACGTCTTCAACTTTGGCACCGCCTTTCGAGAAGCCCGTGCTCGTTTTGACGAAGTGGGCACCAGCCGCCTTCGAGAGAGCGCACGCGATGATTTTTTCTTCGTCCGTGAGGAGGCATGTCTCGATAATGACCTTGACGAGTGTCCCTTCGACGCCCTCGACAACTTTGCGGATATCGTATTCGACGAGCGCATAATCCTTGCTCTTGAGGGCACCGACATTGATCACCATGTCGACTTCGACGGCACCGCAACGGACAGCTTCCTGGGCTTCATAAACTTTGGAAGCAGTCGTACCGGCACCAAGGGGGAAACCGATGACGGCGCAAACATTGACGCCGGAATCCTTGAGCAGTTCACTGGCGAGATGAACCATGGTTGTATTGACGCAGACACTTGCAAATTTGTACTGACGGGCTTCAGCGCAAAGTTTTTCGATCTGCTTGCGATCACCATCCGGTTTCAGATAGGTGTGGTCGATGATTCTGGCGAGGTCTTTCGGCTCGATTTTATCGACATTATCAAGGCCAACAGTGTTCGGATGGACAATCGTAAGGACATCGAGACCGTCCTGACAATG
>JAZODZ010000294.1:0-3638 GCA_045597285.1 Myxococcota bacterium | reverse complement strand
ATCAGATAATCGAGGCCGTTGTATTCGCCGGTATTATACTGCGATCCAAATCTGTCATTGGGCGTGACGAAGTAACTTTCGCCCATCCACCCGAGCGTGGGATTGGCGCATGACGTGCCGCTACACGATCCGTTACACGGGGCCTGGGCGAGCAATGTGTGCATGTGCCAAAACGGATAATTGTCGGAGAGCGGGCGACCTGTCACGAGGGCATGAGCGAGCGGCCAGAGTTCGCGACCGGACTCAATGCCTTTTCGAAGCAATTGAGCATCGTCCCACACGTCGGTGAAATTGATGAGGCGGATGGCCAGATTTCGGTTGTAGTTGTTGATCGTTTCCCAGGCTGGCCAGAGGCCTTCGAGGACTGTAGGCGTAGTGGCGAGTACGGTTTGCGAAGCGGCATCGTGGTAGTCGTCGAGACCGAAATCGGGAGCGCTGATCGTGTTCGCGGCTTCTGCAAACAAGCCGCTGAACATCTGCACGTAACCGCCCCAGGTTCCGGGAACCTGCTGCCAGCCATTGGGCGTCTGAATGCCGATCAGCCAATGGTTGTCGCGGAACAGACGGATGAGGCGATCGACGCGGGCGCGTGCTTCGTGGCGAAGTTTCATGCCATCATATTCAGCATCTTCGGGCAAAAGAAATGCCGCCATGCCGAAGCCTTCGAACAGCCCCGTAACCTGATCCTGGCTGATGAAATAGCCGTCATTGATCATCTGTTCGGCAGAAAGGTTGTTATAGCTTGCGCAGGCATAATCGGAACCGGCGCATTCATAACCGGCAAATCCGTCGGTGCGCTCGAAGCGGTAGCCGTTTCCGGATTTGAAGAAATCGTGCGGAACGTCGTCGCGTGTAAAGAAGCCGTCGAGTTTTGGCGTCATGTTGAAGCGTTTTTCGGCGTCTTCGTCGAGCCTGTCGAAAGCTTTAATCGCGAGCGATAGGTATTTGGCGGTTTCGGTCGTGTCGATTCCAAGGATTTTGAACATTCGGTATTCGGTGGCCAGCCAATGAATCATGATGCCGAGTTCGAGGGAGGTATCGCCCCAGCGATAACCTCCTTGCGCATCCTTGAGATCCGCGAATTTGCAGGAATTGCCGCTGTGATTGAAGGCATAATCCGAGGCGCAGTTCATTTCGGGATCGCGATAGGACGCGGGCAGGGACTGGCCAGGTTCAGTACCCCAGTTGATGAAGCCGGGAATGTGTTTGGCCGCATTGCCGATAAAACGTTCGCGATAGCGGAGATACTTTTGAAAAATGTCGGACGGGTCGCAGGTATCAGCGATATCGAGCGTGACATTGCCTGGAGCGGGAAATTCTGCAAAGAGCGTTTCGATTGTTTTGCACGAGTCCGTACAGGATTTGAGATAATCCGTGGAAGGCGGGTCGCACGATTCGCCCGGTGCCTCGATGACGCCGTTGCCGCAACCCGTCTTTTGTTTGCAATCGGTACTGCAGGCCCCCGTCGTGCCGTTGTCTTTGCCGTCATCGCAGAGTTCGTCCGGGGCATCTGTAATGCCGTCGCCACACTTCGATACGGCAGAACAGTCTGCTCGGCAATAGCCGTATTTGCCGTTGTTTTCGCCGTCATCGCAGCCTTCGTCGCCTTCGGTTGTCCCGTTGCCACAGTTGAGCAGACGAGCACACGATTCGTCACAATAGCCGTATTTGCCGTTGTTATCGCCGTCATCGCAAGCTTCATCCGGGGCGTCGAGCGTGCCGTCGCCGCACCTTGTTACGCCACTGCAATCCGCACGGCAATGCCCATATAGCCCATTATCTTTGCCTTCATCGCAAAGCTCACCCGCATCCTGAGTGCCGTTGCCACACGAAGTCGGCGGGGCTATGCATTCGCCGGACTGACAGGTCTTTCCAGGTTCGCAGTCCGCTTTTTCGATCGTGCCCTCGACACAGGACACGCGTTGGCCGTTGTCGCACTGAGGCGCAAATTTGAGCGGATCGCAAGCATTGGTGGAAGAAACACACGCCCCTTTGGTGCATATCTGCGGCAACTGGCATGGGGTTTCGACGATTTTGTTATTCACGCAAGTGCGTGCGGTCTGTCCGACGCATGACGCCTCGAATGATTCCGTGCGGCATTCCGGTTCCTGACAAATGCCGTCCTGACAGCCCTGAGCGCACGTTTCCTGGCGAAGTTCGCCATTGTCGCAATAATAGCGGACGGAATCCGTGCAATAGGGCGCGGTTGTGCACTGTGTATCGGAGCTGTTGTCCGAACAGCCGGACAGCAGAGCGAGTATGATAAACGGTAAATATCGTGTGTTTTTCATAGGCGTATAAATCATGAAAGGAATTCTCGATTGCGGCCATTCCATGCCGACATGGGTTATATCCACGTTTCTCGAATTGAGCCATTAATTTGCTTTAATTTCGCAACGATTCACAAGCATGGCCAAAAATACCGGCACGCCAATCGCCGCCGTGATGACGCCGACGGGAATCCAAGCCGCGCGTTCGATCAATCGTGAAATCGTGTCACATATCACGAGAAATCCTGCACCGCACAATGCCGACATGGGGAATACGCGCCGAAGGTTCCCGCCGAAAAATCGACGAACCGCGTTTGGAATGATGAGCCCGACAAATCCTATCGGCCCGCATTCGGACACGATGATGGATGTCGCAATGCCGGCCAGTATTAAAGCCATGATCCGCGTTTTGGAAACGTCTGCGCCGCGTGCCATGGCGAGTTCGTTGTCGACGCTCATCAGTTCGATCGGACGGGCGAGCAAAAAGAGGCCGCAAATGGCGATTGCAACAATGGGAAGGCAAAGCATGGCGTCGTAACCGACGATTTCGAGGCCGCCCAGTTGCCAGTGCATCATCTGCTGCGCCGTCATTGGCGTCGCAAATGCCTGAACAACAAGTCCTGCGGCACCGCAGAACATCGAGACAGCCACGCCGCCGAGAAGGCAGTAAACCGGATTTCTGAACCCGAATCTCGAAGCCATGAACAACACGGCGGCCATCGACAAAAATCCCCCCAGCCCCGCACATCCCGACAATGCCCAGATACTGGCAATGCCCGCCTGTATGGCGACCATCGCGCCCAACGACGCCCCGCTCGCAATGCCAAGCGTATAGGGCGTTGCCAATGCATTCTGAAACATCGCCTGCAATACGGCACCGACGAGCCCGAGCACGGCCCCCGCAAATAACCCCCATATCACGCGCGGAATCCGCAACATCCAAAAAACCTGGCTCCCATCCCAGGGCGAAGCCCACGTCGCGCCAAACCACGGGCAGATTGCCGCCAATAGACAGACGGCGACAATCGCCACCGCAATGGCGGTGCGTTTCGACGGCGTATGCCGTTCCGCTTCCAACACGAGTTCGTGGCGCATACCATCGACTGGTTCAACCCTAGTTTTGAAGCGGTCGAAATACGACGCAGGCATACCGTAAGCCGATGCCAGAACATCGGACGGAGGAAATCCCGTGCCGGCCCAAGCAACCTTGCCGTCATCCAGCAATACGGTTTCGGACGCATACCGAAAGACCTGCGAAAGATCGTGCGTCGTCGAAATGACGGTGATGTCTGACAACGATTTGAGCGCCTGGCAAATCAGTTCCGCATGGCGTATGTCGAGCGATGCCGTCGGTTCGTCGAGCAAAAT
>JAZODZ010000293.1:0-4460 GCA_045597285.1 Myxococcota bacterium | reverse complement strand
CATGAGGCCTTCGATGATGCGGATCGGCGCGAGTGATTTGGAGATGTTGGCTTTGATTTGCGGCGCGAGGGATGCAAAGAGGATGATGGGGACGGTGATGTTGTTTTCGCGAAGAGCGCGGCAGATGATTAATCCCTGCATGCCACGGATCTGGGCTTCGGCGCGTTCGCGGTTGCCGCAGAATCGGTCGGTATTGGCCAGGCCGTCGATATCGCCGTACAAACTTTCGGTTGGGATCAGGTCGAAGCGCATATCGGCAAGAATAACTCCCGGCAATTGGTGGCGGATGGCGGCAAGCAAATCATTCCAGCAAGTGAAAACCTCGAGTGAGAATTTGGGCAGGCTGTCTCGATGGGCGTGCAGGAATTCAGCGTATTCCCCGTTTGCACCGCGGTCGTCGACGAGATAAATCAACATGAACTGCCTCCATGTGAGCTTGTGGAAGTATGATGTTTGGGGGGATGGGAATCGAGATACATTTGCAGGATGAGGATGGCGGCCATCGTATCGACGAGATTTTTTTTATCGGAACCGCGTGTTTCCATTTCCTGGAGCGCGTTTTCTGCCGCCGATGATGTGAGGCGTTCATCCTGGGGGATGATTCGGATTTGAGGGCATTTTTGCTTTAATTTGGCGAGCAGTTGCTTTGTTCGGCGCGTTGCAGGGCCTTCGGTGCCATCGAGTTCAAGCGGCCATCCGGCAACGAGTTTTTGGATGTTTTCTCTTTGGATAATGTCGGCGATTTCATCAATGGGGTTTTGGCATTGCCGAACGTGAATCGTGCCATAACCGAGGGCGATGGTGTGTTCCGGATTGGAGATGGCGACACCGATTCGGACGGTGCCTATGTCGAGGGCAAGGATCGGGGACATAGAAGGCAGTAGGCAGGAGGGGATTGTATTCGGGGAGAGGCCTCACCCGCCCGCTTTGCGGGCACCCTCTCCCAATGGGAGAGGGAAGTGGGTTCGCTTTCGCTCACCCGGTTATATGCTTGTACAACAAAGTCTTTAGAAGTACAGGGGTAAAGATAAGGCAGGGGAAGGGAGGGAGGTATTTTTACAGCATCATAATTCCCAACACAATCGATAGACTTCGCGCCGGAGTGGGGCCAGGGATTTGGGATTTGAATTGACGTGTGTCCTGTTGGTCAGGAGCGTGATGATTCGATTTGTGTCGAGGTCGATCCAGACCGAGCAACCCGTGAAACCGAGGTGACCGATGACGGGATCGCCGGGAAGTCTTGCGGAAAGGGAGTCTGCCGATGTCGGGCGATCCCAACCGAGGGCGTAATGTGTTTCGGGGTGGCGATAGGAAATGAATTGCCGGACGATTTCGGGTTTGCAAGGAAATGCGCCGGAGAGCAATGCCCGGACATAGGAGGCGATGGCTTCGGCGGATGCGAACAGGCCGGCATGACCGGCGACATGGGTGAGGACACGGGCGTTGGCATCGTCGGGATGTCCTTGAATATAGCTGTTTTTGTAGGCGCACGTGGCGGGAATACGATCGCAGTTCATGGTGTGGAGGGGCTGGAACATCATTTCCGAACTGAGACCGAGTGGTTTGGTGATCTTCTGTTCAAAGAGCGTGGCCAGCGAACAATGGTAAGCGTTTTCGAGCATAAATCCGAGCAGCAAATAGCCGAGATCGGAATAACACCACGTCTGATTGTCGGTTCGTGGATCGAGTTTGCAGATTTCGTTCAGAAAGAATTCTCTTGCCTGGTCGTGGGCTTCCGGGCGTGGGCAATCGCCATGAAAATCGTGCCATGCGGGCAGCTGTGTGTGGTGGCTGAGCAAATCGGCGATGGTATTCGAAAGCAGCCATGAAGGTAATTGAATGCCATTGAGGGAGATGAGTTTTTGCTCTGGTGAGTAAATGCGTTCCTCGCAGGCTTTCATCATCAGGGCGGCTGTAGAGAGCGGCTTGGTCAGGCTTGCGACATCGAAAAGCGTATGGGTGTTGATTTCCTGGCCTTTAATGGCGCGGTCTCCTGGGAGGTTGTTCAGGCGTGTCGTGCCGATGGCGAGTGAGATGAGGGATTCGCGGGCATCGGATACGACGAGCTGTGCGCAGGAATACAGGTGCTGGTCGATACCGTCGAGAAGGAGTGTGCGGAGTTGGTCGCAGGTTGTCATATTGGGGATACCTAAAAAAAGCTTTGGGGGCCTCACCCCCTCTGTCGCCTGCGGCGACATCTCCCCCTCTCCAAAGGAGAGGGGGAGAAATAATTGGGATACATCGCATTTACCCGGCGCGCTACGCCACCCCGGGCCAAAAAAAAAGCACTGTTTTACAGTGCTTTTAAAGAAGATCCAACGTTCTTTTGTCAATTTTGAGCAACAGAACGTCGGCATGTATTGGGCAGATTAGGCGAGCAGTTTCTTATCGGGGCAGGTGCCGGCTTTATCGAAGGAGATGGCTTTTGCCGAGAAGGCGCAGACGAAGATTTTGAAGAGGTCTTTGTCGCGTGTTTCGAGGATCTTGAGGAGATCGACTTCGAAATAGGTGTTGAGCATTGCGCATGTATTTTTGTGGAAGAGTCTCCAGATGCGGCCGTTGGTAAGGATGGCCCACTGAAGGTTTGTAGCACGCATCTGTTCATCGAGTTCGTAAGCGGGGGGATCACCGGCACCGTCTTCTGTTTTGACGGCATCGTCAAGGTTGGCGGCCCAGGCGGCGAGTTTGCCGATACCGCAGGCACCGTTAAAGAAAGCGTTTGTACCACGGCCGCTGCAGTGGCTCAGGAAGGCATTGGCGCTGTTGAAGAGCGTGTATTCAATGCGCATATCGTCGCCGAGCGGTTCGTTGTGGCTATGTGCATATCCAAGGATGTGGAGAGCACGGTTGACGAGGAAGAAACCTACCTGAGCGGCTGTCGCATCGTCGTTCAGGTGCGCATGATGTCGTTCAAAATGTTCGCAAAGATGCTCAAATTTTTCGTTGAGTTCTTCGGTCGTAAAGAGATCAGAGGCTGCGAGACGTTCTTCTGCGTCAGAAGCAAAGAAACCACCGGCATTCACAATCACGTTGGAAGTAGTCATAGGTAAAAGTTCTCGAACAAGGAAAAAGGGTGAGGAAAACAGCCCAAAAAGGCGGGCACACAAAAACGCGCCGCTTTTACTCCGTACACGCGGAAAAGTCAATAAAAATCAGTCATTGTTTAGCCTCTAACAGATTTTCTGAATTACGTGGTCTTGCTTAAAACAGGCAACAGGCAACAGGCAACAGGCAACAGGCAACAGGCAACAGGCAGTAGGCAGTAGGCAGTAGGCAGTAGGTCGCAATGATGTAATTGCTTTGTTTTTTAGTAAAATTCTCGGTTCTCTTGAGGCTTTTGGGGGCGACATCATGCTGTGTTGTTCTTTTGGTCGTGGTGTTTTGCTATGCCCGTGAGGTTTGTTGCGCCCCTACGGGGCGCGGTGGTTGCTCATCGAGCGGTAGGGGCGATAGGCAGGAGACAGGAGGTCGAGATACAGAACCGCCCGCGTATCGCATTGCGATAGCGGGCGGTCATAAGGGCGTAGCGAGCATGCGAGCTAGCCCGGAACGCAGTGCGTATCGGCGCAGCCGATAGCAGTGCAACAGGCACGGTGGCTTACGAAACGCTAGATATCAGCAAAATAGCGGAGGGAAGTTGTTTCGACCTGGCTGAAATCGATATCCTGTTTCCAGACGACTGCGGAGCCGCGGCGGATCTCGATCGTGACCGGATTTGTCGTGTCTACGTTGTCGAACGTCATGGGTGTCTCGCCTTTGCGGATGACTTTTCCGCCCGACGAAAGCGTGATGGGCAGGCGCGTTGGGGCCATGACTTCGATGTCGAACGGGCTGGGCGTCAGGAGTTCCATGCTGAGCGTGGTGTTGTCGAGGATGGTGTCCGAACTCTCGACCTGCTCGTATCCTGCCTTGAAAGCCCGGAGGGTGTAGGAATCGCCGACGATTCCTCTGATTGTGCGCGTGTTTCCGACGGCCGGAATGACGTAGTCGGTGACTTGCGTGACATTCACATCTTCCTGAGTGTCGGGATTTTTGTTCGGATCGTCGCGGACCATTTTGCCGGTATAATAGAGGTGGAGATCCTCGGGGGCGACATTGATGGTCAGCGTGGCAACCTGAGGAATGGGGTACTGCATCTCGAAGCGCGTCTCGGTTGAGCCATTTTCAAGGGTGAACATGTAGGATTCATCTTTGTACTGCGAGACTTTCAGGTCGATTTGATATGAACCGGCCTCGAGATTTTTGAGCGTGGTCTTGACGGTGTTTCCGGTGCGCAGCGGCGGCGTATTTTCGTCGATATTGCATTTGCCGTCGGGGCATTTGTAGAGCGCGAAGTTTACGTTGGCGGCATCCTCGGGAATGATGACGAAGTTGAGTTCAGCCGATTTGGGCAGGACGGGCTCGGGTTTGGGGAGCTTGATAATGTCCATAATGATGATGGCCGGGCTGACAATCAGGCA
>JAZODZ010000292.1:0-1952 GCA_045597285.1 Myxococcota bacterium | reverse complement strand
GCCGCCTTCGCCGCCTTCACCGCTGTGATTGAACACGACATCGAGGATGACTTCGATCTGCGCCTCGTGAAACGCCCGGACCATCTGCCGGAACTCCGAAACGACATCGCCCGGCTTCTGGCTGTACGCATATCCCTGATGCGGACTGAAGAATGCGACCGTCGCATACCCCCAGTAATTGCGGTTAAAAAGCCCGGTTTCCGGATCCACGAGTGTCGGCGGCTCGAGTTCGTTGAATTGCGCAACAGGCAAAAGCTCAATCGTCGTAATTCCCAGCTTCTTCAAGTGCGGAATGCGCTCGATCAGGCCGAGAAACGTTCCGGGCTTGGTACACATCGATGAAGGATGCGCCGTCATACCCTTCACATGGCACTCGTAAATCACGCTTTCTGCCAGCGAATAACGTGGGCGCTGTTCTGTATCCCAAACCATCGGGGCTGCTGTCAGCGCTATCGATTTCGAAGTCGCCCTGGTGCTATCCAGAGTCGAAAACGACCGCCCTTTCATTGCGGAATGGCGATCGTAACCATACAACGCATCGTCAAACATATCGAATCCGCCGACGACAGCCTTTGCATACGGATCAACGAGCAGCTTGTTGACGTTAAACCGATGTCCCTGAATCGGCCGATACAAGCCGTCCATCCGCCAGCCATAAAGCTGCCCGTCCGTCAAGCCACGAACAAAAATATGCCAGATATCCCCTGTCCGGTTGCGACGCGGATCGAGATGAATCGACTCGCTCGGCCCGACATCTTCCGGCGCATTAAAAAGTTCAAGAATCGCCTGCTCTGCATTCTGTGAATACACAGCGAAATTAATGCCCTCATCTGTAACTGTGGCACCGAGCGGCGTAGGATGACCAATCGTCGTTTCGTGACTCATTTGAGCTTTCCTAAACGCAAATACTAGCTCTGCAAAATAATCCAGTGAACGTTAGCGTTCCCAACACGTTGGAAAACGCTTAGCAAAACGACATACTACAGTTATCGAACAGAACAAAAAAAAGGCGCAAGGTTTTAACCTTACGCCTTTCGAATGGCTAGGGACAGAATCGAACTGCCGACACGGGGATTTTCAGTCCCCTGCTCTACCAACTGAGCTACCTAGCCATCCGTTTGCGAACCGTTTGGCCCGTTCCCGTCAAGCGAGGCGCCTTATAAGGCACACCAACCATCCTGTCAAAGTTTTTTTTCAGTTCAGTGCATTTTTTCGGCAGCTGTCCCCCCCCTAATGTTGTTTCTTAGGTACGCAATTCTATCGAAACTAGGCAGAAGGCATGAGGCAGAAGTTAATCGTTCTGGAACTGATGATAAGTCTGAATAAAAGAGTTTAGTCCAATCCATGGATTGCTTTATGTTCCGAATATTAAACGCATACGGGTAACGCAAAACAATCCTGGGCTATTTAAGAATATCTACGCAAAGAACGACACAGCCGACACGATGTCGGCTGCCGACCGTCGAGCCAGGATGGTGAGACAGGCGGGCAAAAAAGCGTGCGGGGTGCAGGGGCAATCGCAGGCGCGTAGCGCCGTCATCAAACGCTCCCCCTCGCCAATTTGGAGAGGGGGAGCTGGCACGGCGCAAGCCGTGACTGAGGGGGTGAGGTCACGAACGCCCCTGCCGCTCGCCGCGTAGGCGAAAAAAAATAAAATGCGCCCCATAGGGGCGCAACCGCTCACCGCGTAGGCGAAATAAAATTAATAATCCTGTTCCTCGGCATCGATATCTTCGGGATTGACGAAGGCATCGAGGTTGAGTTTGCGGATGTTGACATCGAGAACGCGATTCTTGATGTGATCCACGATTTCAGCCATCACGGCTGCAGGATCCATCACGCCGCGCTCTCCATCCTTATAGGTGCGGACATTCAGCTGGCGCGTCTCGACTTCTTTCTTGCCCACGACGAGCATGTACGGAGTCTTCTGCATTTCGGCCTGACGAATCTTG
>JAZODZ010000291.1:0-3302 GCA_045597285.1 Myxococcota bacterium | reverse complement strand
TACGTGAGCAAATGCCTGGAAGTCGGTACGCAGAAAGTATCTCAAGAGGCGCTGGAACTTTGTGAGAATGAATCGACTTCGGTGAAATGCAGCGATGAAGACGTCGTTCGCACGACTTGTGGGGACGGGGAAAAATGCCTCAATTCGCAGAACCGATGTGTCGAGGTTTGTACTGCCGATGACATTGGCTCGCTTAAATGCAGCAAATCAGGCGAAGTCGTCGAGTGTGCGCAGGTCGAGGAAGGATATGCCTATGTTTCGCGCGGCAGGCGTCATTGTGATGGCGATATCAATATCGTGTGCAGCAAGGATGAAGAGACTGGCGCGGTGAGCGAGAAACGGATTGATTGTACCAAATCCGAGATGGAAGATGGCTCGATCAAGGCGTTTAAGTGCATCACGAACTTAATGTATTACGAAGACTTTGACGTGTGTTTTGAGGTTGAGGACGGTGATCCTTGCGGTGAGTTGGATGAAGCGGGCATTTGTGATGGAACGGTGTTGAAGTATTGCGACACGCAGTTCGATCATGCGATTACGAAAGACTGCACCACGGATAAAGACGGTTTTACGAATTGCAGTGTTTATGAGGGATATGCGGCCTGCTGGGCATCGTGTTCGAAAGCGGGAACGGCCAATTGTAGCTATAACGCGAGTATCGAAGCGTATGGATTGACGCTTTGTGTGCCGGATGAAAAGACGGGGAAAAACATCGAAATCGATGGTGAAAGTATTTGTCTTGGCGATGTGTTGTATGCGTGTGATGGAAAAGGCAAGGTGGTAAAGACGGATTGCGCGGTGAATGGCGGTCGTTGCGATGCGAATGCATGTGTGTATCCTGCTTGCAAGGGGGAGGAACCGACATGTCTAGCAGACGATTTGATGATTTCGTGCGAAGTTTCGTCAGAAGGTACGATACTGGGGAGCGCGATGCAGACGATGACATGCCGTCCGGATGGAAATTGTCAGATTTGCAAGGATGGAAAACTTTTGACGATCGAGTAGGGGGCAGGCCCTGAAGGTGCGACGGACACCGTACTATATCCATTGTCATTATACAGAGTTTTTTTGCCGGGTTATCAACCCGGCATTTTTAGTTTTTGTGGCGCGGATGGGGAATAAGCAGGTTTTGGTGTGAAAGTAAAATACATACACTGTAGGATATGCGATTACAATGACGCACAAAGTGTACTGAACACCGCATAAAATAAGGGGTTTTGCGATGTAAAGAACTTGATTATTATTGATTAGTCTACTAAGGAATCCCCCGGTTTTTTTCTGGGCTGCATGGGTGCATGTCTGGATGATTTGTCTGGCGTAATCCGCCGAAAGGAGAAAAGAATGAGTAAGAAATTACTGGCGATTCTGGCTGCATTATCCGTGGCTGGCTTTGTTGTAACCGCATGTGGTGATGATGACAACGACAACAGTGGCGATTCTTGTACAATTGGCCAGAAAGCCTGTGTAGGAACTGATTCTATCAAGGTATGTTTGAACAACAAATGGTCAGACGCGCAGAAGTGTCCGACGGGTCAAACTTGTTCGGCGGGTGCAACGGGAGATGCAGCTTGCGGCGCAGGTGATGGCGGCACTTGCACGGCTGGTGCGACGACGTGTGACGGCAATAATTTGAAAGTCTGTACGGGCACGACGTGGACGTCGACGGCATGTCCTACGGGGACGACTTGTACCGTCAGTGGAACGACAGCGACATGTGCGGTTGGAACTTGCACAAATGGGCAGACGCAGTGTGTGAACAATGTTTCGCAGATTTGCTCGAATGGAACATGGACCAACGGCGGAAATGCCTGTGGTTCCGATCCAAAAGCAGGCGATCCGTGTGATGAAAGCTCGTATCCCGGTGGTTGCAGCAATGATGGATCGAAGAGATATTATTGTCAGTCTGGTGCGCTCGTAGAAAAAACTTGTAATACCGGAACAAGCTGTGTCGTGAAGGGTAACAATAGCTCCAGTTGTGATAATGAGCCGGGTGAGACTTGCACAAAGGAGACTTATCAGGCTGGTTGTACGGATAACTTGAATGGTTCATATTGCGGTAGCAAAGGGACTGTCGTGAAAGTGTCTTGTACAGCTGACAAACCTTGCGTGAATAACGATGGGTTTATCAAGTGCGATGATGGCAGTGGTGGCGGCGGTGAGAAGTGCGATGCAAACAGCACTCAGGCTTGCCAGAAGAATTGTACAGATGATGGTGCAACGGGTTATTATTGGACTGGTTCAAAACTCGTTACGGTGACTTGCGCTAAGAAGGACTGTATCATCAACAGTGAAAATCATGTCGTGTGCGCAAGTGAAGAAGGCGGTGGCGAGGCTTGTACAAAGGAAACCTATCCGGGCGGCTGCACAGACGAACTGAACGGTTCATATTGCGGTAACAAGGGCACTGTCGTGAAAGTGTCGTGTACAGCCGACAAGCCCTGTAATAACAATAATGGCTATATTTCTTGTAAAGCCCCGCAAGAAAAATGTAATGCAGGTAGCACATCGGGGTGCGAGAAGAATTGTACAGATGACAAATCGACAGGGTACTATTGGAATGGTACAAAACTCGTTACGGTGACTTGCGCTAAGAAGGACTGTATCATTAACAGTGAGAATCATGTCGTTTGCGAAAGTGAAGATGGCGGCAACAGTGAGACCTGTACGAAGGAAACCTATGCAGCTGGCTGTTCGGATAACCTGAATGGTTCATATTGCGGTAGCAAGGGCACTGTCGTGAAAGTGTCTTGTAAGGATGGCAAGGTTTGCAATAACAATAATGGCTATATTTCTTGTATTGAAGATGGCGGCACCTGTACGTATGGCTCGTATGAGCCCAAGTGCGATGGCGATGTTGCCCTGTTCTGCCAGTATAACGGTACGGTCAAGAAAGAAACCTGCAATGCCGGTCAGTGTGTTCACTGTACAGACGGTTATACGTTCTGTAATAAGAATAATAAAACATGTGCCAATGTTGAAACTGGCGTAGATCACAGCGTTGCCTGCAACGGCGACAAAAAATTGTCAGGCGGTACAGACGGCGATTGTTGCGATGTCGTAAACTATATGCCTGCTTGCAATGCCCAAAAAGTGACTTATTGCAGTTCAGTTGGTAAAGTTAAGACAAAGGCTTGCACGAAGAGTTGCTCTGTTAATGAGAGTACGAAAGAATATACATGCGAAAATAATAATTAATGTTTAACTAAAAGCCGCCCGCATGGGCGGCTTTTTTGTAGGGAAATATTAATTTTAATATATTGATTTTGCCTTCAGCCTGTTCACATATCAATCTGTACCATCAG
>JAZODZ010000290.1:0-5099 GCA_045597285.1 Myxococcota bacterium | reverse complement strand
CAGCCTGCACCAGCCTCGACGGCAAAGCGCTGGGTCTCGTAGCGGTTGGTGCACAGGACGACGTCGCCTTCCTGGATGCTGTCTTCCATCATCTCGGGGGAGGTGCCCACGATGACATGGCCGTCGGGTGCAATGGCGCCCCATTTATCATCTTTTTTGAGCACGAGGTTTTCGCTCAAGAGGTAATCGCCGTGCGAACTCTCGCGGGTCTTGCTCAGCCAGGCGTCGTACTCGAATTCAGAGACGGGTTTGCCGTCGGTATTGAACAGAGCGAATTTGCCGTCCGCATTTTTGACGATATAGAAATAATCGCCGAGGATGGCGGCGGGATAATTCGGCGGCAGAATCTCGGTGCCATCGAGTTTATAGATCGCAATGATGTTGCGCTCGGCATCGCTTGCCCAAATCAAATTTGAATCGATATCTTTTTCGATCTTGTCGAATTCAGGCGGCACGACGGTTTTGTTTTCGAAATTGACGAGGCCCCATTTGCCGCCGACGCAAATCTGATCGGCATCGGGACGCTGGGAATGGGCCAGTTTGAGGGATTCAGAGATATAGAGCCCCGAATCGGCACGCAAATCCTTGGCATAATTGACGATTGTGCCGCCGATATTAATGCGCTTGAACATATCGTCATACGCCACGATACATGCCTCTGTATCGGGTGTAAACTTGCCATAAAGATCGATGTGCCCGAATCCCTGATCCGAGAAAACCCGCGCCTCGCCATTCTTAAAATTATCGGCAGCCATAAAACGCGGCGCAATGATCGCTCGCCCGGTTCTGTCGACAAAGCCGTATAGCCCACTCTGCTCAATCAACAGACGATCTTCGGTGAAAACCTTCGGCCTCGACACGAGCGCGTTCTCGGAATGGACATACCACATCGGGAAGTTCTCGACCGTCCCGGCCAGGCTGACGTAATTGATGACGCCGTCCTCGGTTTCGGAAATGACGATTTCCGGATAGTTGTATTCGCCGAATTTATTGAGGAGATGCCCCGTCGCATCCATCATGGCGATCCCGGAATAATTGCATCGTCCCTCGGCATTCGTATCCATGCATTTGGCGACAAACGCGACATTCTCGACGAATCCCGAGGCCGCCGTATAGCGCGAATCCGATTCTTCCGGCGTCATGGCCATGTCGTCATTGCCGTAATAAACGATGCCGCCACCGGCCTCCTTGTTGTACAAATCCCAATACCCGATTTCGGGATCCTGAATCTTTTCAGGGGGTGCCACCGTAACGCAGGCAGACAACGAACCAATTAAAATACCGGCAAGCAGAATCAACGATTTGTTTTTCATGTTATCCTCTGGAAATGCTTTGCAGAATCAAAAGCCCAACGATATTAACAGACAGAACCGATATTGGTAACAATAAAACGTCATCAAGCCGCATCATCGGCGGGCGATTTACCCACAAAAAAGTTCGCAGCGCGTATGCAATAGCGCTGCGGGCACGCCGTATGTCAATAGGCGTGCCACAAACAAACAGACGTGAAATAGGTCGGTTACATACGCCAGAATTTGTGATAAACTGGCAATTCGGCATTCTTTCGATGCCGAAACTAAAGGAGATATTGCATGAAAATACTGATGGTTGCCTCTGAAGCGGTTCCCTTTGCCAAAACCGGCGGGCTCGCCGATGTCGCCGGCGTCCTGCCGAGATTTCTTAAGCAGATGGGACATGATGTCCGCGTCGTCATGCCGCTGTACGGGAGCATCGATCAGTGGAAATACCGCCTCGAGCCGCTTCCGGGCGCGCTCGGCGTGTGGATGGGGATTATGGGCGAATTGTGGTGCGAGGTTCGCGAGTCCCGGCTGCCCAATACGGATGTGCCGATTTATTTTATCGGCCATGACGGCTTCTTTGCCCGCAAAGGGCTTTACAACGAACCCGACGGTCAGGGGTTCATGGACAACGACAACCGTTTCGTGTTCCTTTCGCGTGCCGCGCTTCAGCTGTGCAAGAAGATTGGGTTTTCGCCGGATATCGTTCACTGCAACGACTGGCACACCGCCGCCGTCCCCGTCTTTCTCAACACCGCCTACGCCAATGACGATTTGTTCCGCCACACGGCCTCGCTGCTCACGATCCACAACATGGAATACCAGGGGCGTTACTATCCGGGTCTGATGAACGTGCTCGACATCGGCTGGGAACATTTCAACCACCTCGAACTGGAATGGCAGAACCAGTGCAACCTGCTCAAGGGCGGCATCTACCACGCGACGCTGTTCAACGCCGTCAGCCACGGCTATGCCGCGGAAATCCTCACACCGCAGTTCGGCCACGGCCTCGAAGGCGTCGTCCAGGACCGTCGCGATGCCCTGCGCGGCGTCCTCAACGGCATCGATTACGACGAATGGAACCCCGCCACGGACAAGTACCTCACCTGCCCCTACGACATCGGCGACATGTACGGGAAAGCAATTTGCAAGCACGCGCTGCAGGAAGAAATGGGCCTGGAACCGCGTGCGGATCGCCCGCTATTTGGCCTCGTCGCCCGCCTCGTTTCCCAAAAAGGCATCCAGCTGCTCGCGCAAATCTTCGAAAGCCTCATGCAGCTCGATCTCCAGATCGCGCTTCTCGGCAGCGGCGAAGCCTGGGCACAGGATTTCTTCAACACGATGGCCGCCCGCTATCCCGGAAAGTTCGGATGCTATATCGGTTACAGCAACCCGCTCGCCCACCGCATCGAGGCCGGCAGCGATTTCTTCCTCATGCCGAGCGTGTTCGAGCCGTGCGGCCTCAACCAGCTCTACAGCCTCCGATACGGCACGCTCCCCATCGTCCATGCCGTCGGCGGTCTGAACGACACCGTCTATAATTACGACGCCTGGTTCCATTCCGGCACGGGCTTCAAATATCAGGATCAGACGCCGCAGGCCCTCTACGACACGATCGGTTGGGCGCTGAGCACCTGGTACCACCATCCGGACGAAATCGCCGGCCTCCGCGAACGCGCCATGCAGCAGCGCTTCTCGTGGCAGGATTCTGCACGCCAGTACATCGACATCTATCAGGAAGCCATCGACAGAAAGAATGGCAGATAAAAAGTTTTTTCCCCGTTTCGCTTAAATCGGTGTAGTAATAGCGCGTGTGTTTTTCTGCACCATTTGCATGACAGGTATTTTTTTATGGCTTATCTCGATCTTGAACTCAAGGAAATCGAAGTTGAATACATTGCGCCGCACGTTCTTTCGGGAACGGAACGCATCACGCTGATGCTGACCGTCGTCCGCGGCGCACGCGGCAAGCGCAAGCTCCTCGGCGAAGCGTTCGCAAGGACTGTCTACCAGCCGATCATTCACTTCAAAGTTTTTGACGAAGTCAGTGTCGAATCCCTCTTTTCCCGCTTTCTTCAGCAGCTCATCCACCGCGGCTACCGTCCCATCCAGTATCGCGAAAAGGATCTCGACGATCATCTCTCCAACTGGCGTCCCTGCGACATTTCAGCGCTCGACAGCACAGACCTGCAGCGCGGCGAAGAAGCCTCGGTCGATGTTGGCGAAAACTTCGAAGACTTTTAAGCCCGATGACGACACAAATACTTTTCGAGGACGACCATTTCCTTGCAGCCGTAAAGCCTTCGGGCATTCCAACCCACGCCGCAGCGCCCGGCGAGACGGGGTTTGTCGAACAGCTTTCGGTTGAAAAATCACTTCAGTTGGGCGTTCATCAGCGTCTCGACGCCGCCACAAGCGGCGTCATTGTTTTTTCCAAAACGCCGCAGGGCGCGAAACGACTGGCATCTGCGTTCGAACTGCGCAATGTCCGCAAGATTTATCGTGCGATCGTGTGCGGCCATCCCGGCGCCGATTCAGGGATATGGAAACACCATCTGATCCATCAGAACGGCGTGACCGTCGAAAACCCATCCGGGAAGTTCTGCGAATCGCGGTTCCACGTTCTGAAAACCATCGGCCCGTTTACGCTTCTCGATCTCGATCTGCGGACGGGCATGACGCACCAGCTCCGCGTGCAATGCGCCCTTGCTGGCTGCCCGATTCTCGGCGACACGGTCTATGGCGGTGGCGAGGCGGCCCCGCGCCTGTGCCTGCACGCCTACCAGCTGCGATTGATGTCCGAGCCCAATCTGCCCAAGTTCGAAGCCCCCCTGCCCGAAATACTCGCCAAACCTTCGCTCGAGTTCATTCTCAGGCAAATTCTCAACGGCATCGACAACAACTATCCGGCCGACGAAGCCGTTCGTCTGACCTCGCCACAGCACAGCGGGATTCCCGAAGTCATTCTCGAGAAACTCGCCAATACCCTGCTCATCCGCCATCTCGAGCCCGACAGCGCGTCCCTCTGGTCTGTCGCGTCCCTCGGCACGCTTATGAGCCTTGCAAAACGCCGGTTTGGCTGTGGCCAGGTCTGCTATCGCGTTCACGAATCGTCGGCAAAATCGCATCCATGCCGCGCGTTTTCGGGCAAATTCAGCGAAGTGCCCGAGCCGTTTGAGGCACAGGAAAACGGCATCAGGTACGCGTTCGATTTGAGCGGCAACGCGACGGGCCTCTATCTCGATCAGCGCGAGAACCGCGCCTGGGTGCGGGAGAATGCCCGCGGCCGCGTGATCAACCTCTTTGCCTATACGTGCGCGTTTTCGGTGTGTGCCGCCAAATCGCCGAATGTCACCGAAACGACGAGCATCGATTCCGCCGGCGCGGCGCTCCGTCGTGGCCGTGACAACTTCGTGCTCAACGGCATTTCGCTCGACGGACACCGCTTTATCACCGAAGATGCGCAGAAATATCTCGCCCGATGCGCCCAGAACGGCACGCGCTTCGACACGGTTATCTGCGATCCGCCCAGTTTTGGCCGTTCCGGCAAGGCGGTTTTCAGCCTCGACGCCGAACTCGAAAATCTCGTCGCGGGTTGCCTGGCCGTCGCCGCGCCCGGTGCCACCGTCCTGTTTTCGATTAACCATCGCAAGATTCGCCTCGGCCGCCTCAAATCGGCATTCAAAGATGCCATGTCGCGCCTGCGCCTGTCTGCCAAACGCCTGGACGTTTTCGTCAACGACGATGCCCTCGGCCCCCTCGGCGTGGGAACCGATCTCAAAACCGTTCGCCTCGTTCTCG
>JAZODZ010000289.1:0-4992 GCA_045597285.1 Myxococcota bacterium | reverse complement strand
CCCCATAAAAACGCCTTGACTCGCTGTTCAAAGCGAGGGACAACGATGAAGGCGTTTTTCGACGAGAGGGTAAGGATGAACGAGGATAAGAAGCTGATTCCATTTAGGGCACAAAGCGAGAGTTTTAAGGAATTAAAAGATGGCGAATGCTATTACGTCGATAAGACGAGCTTTATCCGGTATTTGATCGAGAAGGGAGATAAGATTTGTGTCGTGACGCGCCCGCGTCGGTTTGGCAAAACCTTGATGTTGCGTACCTTAGAGACGTTTTTTGAGTACGTAGTCGATGATGAAGGCAAGTCTATCGACAACCGTCGTTATTTTGAAGGACTCAAAGTCATGGATGCCGGAGAGAAGGTGTTCAGAGAAATGGGACAGTATCCGGTGATTTCGCTGTCACTAAAGGATATGCGCAACGATACGTTGGACGCGATGGTGATAAAATTGCGAAATGCACTGGCATCTGCCTGCAACAAGCACGAATACTTGCTAGCTCATCCGGCGTTGCAAGATTTCGAGCACGAACAGTTTCGGCAGATTTTGAGCAAGCGCATTGAACAAGGCGATTTGGAAGATGCATTGCGCAATTTGTGCGAGTGGCTCTATAAGGCTACCAATCGCAAAACCGTCATTCTGCTCGATGAATACGACGTGCCGCTTCAAAAAGCTGCCATCCATGATATCCATAATCCTGGCGACGATTTGTTCGATAAGACTGTGAGTCTCGTCGGAAACTTCATATCTTCCGGTTTCAAGTCTAACAGCAACCTCGCCTACGGCATTATTGCTGGCTGTATGCGCGTGGCGAAAGAATCTATTTTTACGGGCATGAACAATCCCGGCGTGATCACGGTCGTGGACGAAATTCCCGATGAATTCTGGGGATTTACTGAAGCTGACGTCAAGCAAATGTTGTCCTATTATGGCATAGAAGATAAATATGAAATGCTCGAAAAGTGGTACGATGGATATGAATACAGCGGGCGGAAAGTATTTAATCCCGTGAGTTTGTTGAATGCCATACGTGGGCTTGTGAACGGATATGGAGATAAGGCCATCAAATCGTACTGGGCCATGACGAGCAGTAATGATATCATCGATGATTTGATCGATAATAATCCGCAGCATCGCGAGGCATTGGCGCGTTTGATGAATGGCGAAACCATGACGGTGCAGCTATTCGATAATTTGTCGTATCGCGATTTGAAACAGAACCCGGATGCAATATGGAGTTTTCTATTATATACGGGATATTTGAAAGCCATTAAAGTCGGAAAAGACGACGACGGGCTATTGATGATGGCCGAAGTTGCTGTTCCAAACAATGAAATTTTGACCGTCATGAAATCGTCAATGCAGCGTTGGTGGAAGGATGTACAGATTAAAGGTTATGATACAAAGCTATTAGCACAAGCACTGGTAACAGGCGATGTAGAGACGATAGAACGTGAATTTCGGCTCGTTTTAAAAGCCAGCATGAGTGTATTTGATTATAATGAGGCATTTTATCACGGCATGACGGTGATGCTATTGCAAACCATGTCGTCGGATGTCCATTCCAATGATGAATACGGAGAAGGACGCCCGGATGTCGTGACAGTCATTGGAGACAAGGGAATTATCCTTGAACTCAAGTGTATTACGCCCAAGGCAATCAAAGCAGCAGGAATCAAAGATAATGACCGCGCCAAAATCAAAGCGATGATGGCTTCGAAACTGGACGGGGCTGCTAAACAAATCCAAGCAAATGAATATGCCGAAGCCGTTTTGGATGACGAGCCCGGTGTCCGCAGTGTGAAGGCGTACGCCGTGTGTTTCTGCAAGAAACGGTGTGCCGTGAGGACGGTTGTGGGGGAATGAGGGCGCGGGAGTCATTGGCATTTCACCAAAATTGTGTACATTAGTTTTGCCATCGCTTGAACGGCAACGTTCACAACTGACTTTCATAGAGGTACATCATGCTTCCGCTACTTCCTATTGGTATTGCTCTGGCTACGGCGACTGTATTGGTAAAGCGCAAAATTGGGCGCAATGCGCAGAAGAGCAAACAGACGAGACTGCTGAATTACATAAAATCTCTTGAAATTCCAGTCGATAGCGAAGGCAAATTCAATCCTGACAGCATACTTGGTGATGGCGTTCCGTTATTGTTTAAAGCCATGTCTGAGCCGGAACTGTTCACAGCGCTTCTGGATTATGGGGCGAATCCCGATATTTGTAATGCCGATGGCGTTCGGCCATTATCAAAGCTTTGGAGTCACAGAAATCCGAAGAGCTGGTTTCAATTCTGCTGAACCATGGAGCCAATCCCAATGGAATGGATTCAGAGGGCAAAACGGCTATTTTTTATACGCAGTCGGAAGTCATTCTGACAAAGCTGGCGAGTGCCGGGGCAGATATGAATGCGACTGACATTCACGAACATACGGCACTTTTCCATGAAGTTATTCATCGCAATTCAACCGAGGCGGTTTTGACACTCACGAGACTGGGAGCCGACGTCAATGCACGGGACAGCGAGGGAAAAACAATAATATTTTATACAGAGGATGTCGCAACCGTTACATATCTGGTGCTTCATGGAGCAGATATTGAGGCTATTGATAACAACGGCGAAAAGTGCAAATATTATGACTCGTTTAAAGAATATATTAAAAAGTATATTGTTGCCACATTTTCATCCAAAAATTTAAACGAGGCCGTCTCCAATAATAATATTGAAGAAGCAAGAGTGTGGCTTTTACAAGGCGCTGACGTGAATATCTGGGATTATAATGTAAAGGATTGGAATATGCTTGATCTTGCAGTCTCTCGTGACAATCCAGAAATGATTGAATTATTAGTCAAATTCGGTGCAGATATTAATGCGAATCGCGATGGCATTCCACCTCTTTCTGTAGCTACTCATCTAACGAAACTGGCTTGTTTTAAAAAGCTGCTTGAATTGGGAGCAGACGTGGAACTTTCACTCTCTGCCATTAGATACAAAGGGACGGCTTTCGCCGATACGCCGCCCATCGCGTGCCTATTGCATACGGCACGCGCGACGGGCTATTTCACGGTGCCCAGCCTTAACATAAAATCCGCATAAACTCTGGCTCTAACGTATCACCGTACGGTACCACACGCGTTCAATACGCCCGTCCGTCATCGGGTCCAATCATCATGGAAAACTCGCACACCTGATCAAAACCTCGATGGCTTCGTGCATTTTATCTTTGCTATTTTTGTTATAATTCACACAGAATAATATAATTTTGCCCGTATAATTATCAAATGTAGATGTATATGTTCGATGATATATTTATTTGATTACAGCGTACCCCCCGGCGTTGCCGGGGGCTATTAATATGAAAGTTTCTTATAATGCACTATCAGCGGACATTGCGTACGCCGTGGGAGCCTTTTATAATGGACATTCATCTTTGAAGCATTTTTTCAGCAGCTTCTTTAAGCATATCATAGAGTCGCAAGTATTCCGGATATTTTTCCAACGCACTCTCATGTCGTCTTATTGTACATAGATCTTTTCGCTTAATTGGCCCTGTCAAGGCATCCGGAATAGAACACCTCTCTAGCGATTTGACGACTTGTGCCAACATGAGCCTACAAGCAGAAATTGCGCTGTCTTCATCAAAACCACACTTTTCAAACAACTGAACTGCGATATCCATTAGAATAAGCGGATAGTTTGAAGCAAATACCGCTGCAGCGTGGTATAGGACTTTGTCAGAAGAGTTAATCTGAACAAACCGGGCACCAAGTCGTTCAATGAGAGTTCTGGCAACACTTATAGCGTCCGTGTCTCCCTCGACGGAATGGATAACACCCGAATATGCATCCACACACGCCTTATCCGTGCAGTTTTTTACGGGACAAGCCTGAAGCGGATGGTAGGAGGCGCAGCACTGTAGTGGAAGATGAGATTTCAGAATCGTAGAATCCATAACTCCGCTTGTATGGAAGACTGTTGCTCCCTTGACGAGTTTCCCTGAAATGACTGTGGCACAGTTTTCTATCTCATCGTCATTCACCGTAATCCAGACAACATCGCATTGTCCAAAGTCGATATTCGCAATGTCAGATGAGACCGGGACATGAAATTCGCGATGAAACTCTTCACAGGCTTGGAAACACTTGTCACAGCCCCAAAGGATTTCATCTCCAAAATAACGCCCCAGCCTGGCTTGGACAAATCCCATTCTTCCTAATCCGATAATGCCAATTTTCATACAAACCTCAAAAAAAAACGGCACCCGAAGGTGCCGTTTTCATTTCAAAAGAAATAATTAGTGTCCGGTACGAGAAACTGTGAAATCAGTCCAATAACCGAAGCCATGTGAATGACCAACCTTGAAGGAATGTTTCGCTGAGGTGATGTAGTAGTCACCTTCATACTGCGAACCGACTTCCTTGATGGTGACCTTCTTACCACATTTCATCTTGTTGCAGCCTTCGCAACGACCACGACCGGTCATATAGTTTCCGGCACGATCATTGAGGATGGACTGAGCAAGTGCTTCAGCTTCTTCAGCACAGGTAACAGGCTGATCGCTGATCTGGATTGTGGTATCGGGGTTATTGGCAGCCGCATATTCACCGGCATCCTTCTCGCCGCCCATGCTTCCGCCTTCGATACTATCCGCTGTACCAATGATTTCTTTCGCCGTTTTGGGGTCATAGGAACGAACAACAACCTTCTTGACGACATTCATCGTAGAAGTGTTGAAGTCGCACCGCTGAAGAAGATAAACAGAACCTGGGGCTTCGTCCTCCCCTTTCCAGCTCAGAGTAATCGGAAGATCTTCGGTTCTCTTGGGCTTTTTGAAAACAAGGCGTTTCTCTTCCACTTTGACTTCAAAACCGATGCGTTTTGCACGTTCAAAAAGGAATGACAGGTCATTCTCATTGTTCTGAACGACGTATGGATGAATGATACCCGAATCATCGACATCAGGCTGCAAACCATTTTCATTTGCAATCTGGGTGGCC
>JAZODZ010000288.1:0-6536 GCA_045597285.1 Myxococcota bacterium | reverse complement strand
TAATTATAATCCTTTTATTTTTTAATCTAACAATCCCACCTAAACTTACATTTGGCGTGTTTGTCTCGAAAAAATGATGTATATTATTGCATCATGCGCTTTATCGATGACGCATGTCTTTTATCTAAAAGGAATATCACGTGAGTATCATAAATCCTGAATTGATTGTGCGCCCGCCTAAGAATCCTATCAGCAGGCTCTTTCTCAATGACCAGTTCCTCCTAGTCGTCATCTTTTTCAATGCCATCATTATTTTCCTGCAGGAATATCACGTTAATTCGTTTGTCATTACCCTGCTCGACATGATCTGTACGTTCATCTTTATCATCGAGATGGCTTTCAAGCATTACCATCTGGGCATAAAGAATTACTGGTCGAATGCGCTCAATGTCATGGACGGCATTCTCGTCATCCTTTCCGTTCCGTCCATTATCGACACTTTCGCACCGGGCGTCCTAAACGATGTCTCGTTCCTGCTCGCCTTGAGGACTTTCCGAATTTTCCGTTTCTTCAGGCTTGCACATTTCTTTCCGAATGTTGCCGTCATTGCCCGCAATTTCGGGCTCGCCATGCGCCAGTCCTATGCGGTTTTTATCGCGCTGATGCTGATAATTTTAATCTTTGCGCTCATCAGTTGCGAATTGTTCGGCGAAAAAGTGCCGGATCTGTTTGGGACACCGCTCGACAGCATTTATTCGACATTCAGGTTGTTTACGATAGAAGGCTGGTACGACATTCCAGATCAAGTAGCCGCTTCCATGGGTGACACGGGATGGGCGCATTTTGTGCGGCTTTATTTCAGCGTGCTTCTTTTTGCCGGCGGCATCATCGGCATGTCCCTCGTCAACTCGATCTTTGTCGACGCGATGGTCAGTGACAACAACGACGATGTCAAGGAACAGCTCGATCGCATCGAGGATAAGCTTCGCGAACTCGAGAGCAAGGCAAAGACGCCCCAGAATGTCGATCAAATCAAGGCTCAGATTGCCGCATTGACGGCCTTGTTGGACGAAAAGATGGCTGCCGGTGCGACCGATAACGGCGATAACGGCAATAACGTTGAATCGGAATCCGAATCGAACGATGCTGCGAAACCCGATCAGGCTTGATGGTTGGTGCTTCGGCTATTTCGCGGCGCTCATTCAAACATCCAGGTGCTTGTAAATTGACGTTTTCTGCACATTGTTCGCCGCTCAATACGCCTTCGCAGTGCGGCTATGGCGACCCTTTGGGCCGCCATACGCCGCACTTACCCTATTATTTATTCGATCGCGTACCGCAACACGATGTCGACTGTTTTTTCTGTCGTCGAAAGTTTGGCATTGACCACATAGTCTCGGTCATCGTCGGCATCCGCGAGGTCTTCGTCCAGACGCTCGCTGAATGACACATGGATAAGAGAAGCCGTTGCTTTGAGTGGTTTGTCGGACAGGCTTTCGAGCAGCTTTTTATCTGAAGCAATCGCAATGCGATTCGTTTTGACTTGATAATTCGGCGACGGGAATAAGTCTTTTGCATCTTCGTCCAAATTCAGTTTTGCATCGGCGATTACTTCGGATTCATGCGCACTTTCTTGCCTGGGCTCACCATTTTCTTCTGTGCCGTCGGCCATCGATTTCTTCAGTGACTCGGACTCGAGAATACCGAGCGTTTCGGCTAACAATGCGATGTTTTGGGTCTCCCATGTCGCGGCATACGATGTCGGTTCGGAATCATCATTCGACTCATAAACGGTGTACCCGATAAAATGATCGTGCGCGAGGTCAAACTCTTTCACTTCTTCAGGAATTTCGATTTCGTTCAGAAAATCGAGGCTAGAACACTCGAAACGTTCCTTATGCACGCTTTCGTGGATCGCATTAATGCCCTTGAGCAGCGTCTGCATCGGAAGAGCGGTATAAAACTGGGCAACGGGCATTTCCGAAGTCGTTGGATGGGCAATATTTTGTGGCTTCCAGGCGCTGAGTTCCTTGAGCCAGTCAGTCATTTTGACATCGAGGCTGAGCTTGACATCAATGCCGGCTGAAGACCCGCCAGTCACTACGAACATCTGAATGATAACCCTTGGGATGTTGTCCGCAATGCGTCTGAAATCTTTTAGACATTGGTTGTTCACGGGGTTGCGCGACTGGTCAGCCAGCTTTTTGTATTGCTCCTGCAATGCCGCGAACTGGTTGAGCATGGCATTGTCGTCAAAAATGCCGATGACAGCAGCGTTTTCATCGGTATCGAGGCCCGATAGCTTTTGGTAGGCGGAATGGTCTTCATCCGGAATCAGCGCGATGTCTGGAAGCAGGAAACCGGCGTGTTCCATACTGCTGATCATCGTAATCGTAAGGCGATCCGAGTCCCATCGCAAGGCGAGTTCTGTCGAGGAGTTTTCTTCGATGGGAACGAGAATCCAGTGCGAGGAAACGTTGTCGGCACGGTGTGTCTCGACGTTGTTCTGTTCCCAATAGGACTCGATGATTCCCCGGAACTTTTCGGCGTCGCTCATCGCAATGCGCAGTACTGGCGTCTGCCGTACAAAATAAAGCGCAAACTGAGGCGAGGTGTCGCCTGCAATGCCGAGTGAGGTGAGCTTTTCTGGCGAAAAGGTCTTGAATATGGCGTGCGCAAATGCCCGCGTTGCCTTCAAAAACGGGCTGTCCTCGGGTAAAGCCTTGATCTGATCCTGCATCAGTGTGGAAATATGCTTAAAGAAGTCTCCCACGTCTTCGCGTTCAAATTTGAAATTTCCGCTCGAAGCGAGAATCAGAAAACTGTCGCCTGGGATTTCCTTGAGAATGGGATTTTGATCGAGACCGGGAGTTTTGGGCTTGAGAACTTGGTAATCATGCCGGGGATGGGCACGTTTAACGGCGGTGTCGTTCCTCGTGTCGTCTTTAGCTTGTTCCTTCTCGGGTTCTGCTTTCTGTACATCGGTCTCTTCTGCCGCCGCAGCGATATCGGCATTGGCGTTATCCTGGGCATTATCCTTGTTTTCTGCATTCTGAACGGGTTGGTCCTGATCCGCAGATTTCTTGCTGCATGCGGCGAGCAGCCCATTGGATATCAGGCAAAGACAAAGCAAACCGACGGTTGTTTTTTTCATATCGTTCTCCCAAAAAAGAGTTGAATGGTTCCCAACAAAAACGAACAATTTTCGTGCTTTTTGGACTGTTTTTCCACAAAAATTAATTCGGTGTGGTTTGCGTAACTTATTCAGACCCTAAAGGCGTCTCCTAAGTAAATAATCTTATTGAACCAGGCAGTAGGCACTCCCTGCCGCACGCCGCGTAGGCGAAAACAAATACATCGGGGCAAAATTATCAGGTGGCTGAACTGTTACCAAATATGAAATTCAAAAACTGAATATTATTGCGAAACAGCTACAAATCATCTAAAATCAAAATCTGTTTTTTATGCTGAAAAATCAGCATGTGTTTTTTCTCCACCATGAAAGGAAGTTGACAGTTAGATGAGGCGGCGTCAGACAGGCCCGGGCGCACCGGGAGAGGATAATCAGTACAGAATTAACAACCAGATTCGCATAGCGAGAGTCCTTGTCATAGGTCCGGAAGGAGACAAGCTTGGCGAAATGAGCCCAGACGAGGCTCGCTCTATCGCCGCTGATCATGGTCTTGATCTTGTCGAGGTGGCACCGAATGCCAAACCGCCTGTCTGTCGAATCATGGATTTTGGCAAATTCCGCTATGAACAGGCTAAAAAGGCTGCAAGTTCAAAAGCCACAAAAATCGAACTAAAGGAACTGCGCCTTCGTCCAAAAACAGACGATCACGACATGGAAACGATGGTTCGCAAGGCGAAAGGCTTCATCGCGCACGGTGATCGCGTTCGTCTCGTCATGCGCCTTCGCGGCCGCGAGCAGTCCCACGGCGATCTGTGGCTCGATAAAATGGTCGAAATCCTCAATATGT
Organism: Myxococcota bacterium; assembly: GCA_045597285.1. GTDB lineage: Bacteria > Myxococcota_A > Bradymonadia > UBA4248 > UBA4248 > UBA4248. The sequence continues at coordinate 2,616 of JAZODZ010000288.1, read as the reverse complement.
TTGCAGATTGTGCCTCTGTTGCGCAGCCGGCCAAAGTCGAAGGCAAAATGATCACGGCGATCATCGAGCCCCAGAACAGCTCTGATAAGTCCGATAAATCTGTTCGCGATATTCCGCCTGTCGTCGATATGAACGACGATGACGATGACGACGATGAGGAAGATGAAGATTAATTTGTAAAACCTAGGTTTCTCCCAGGTGATTGCCGGACACGTCGATTGCGTGCCCGGCTTTTTTTTACTTTGTGACACGCACTCTGTGACGTACAATCACGTTCTGTTGAAATTTTGATTAAATCTTTTCATACTGAAAGACCGTTTTTAAATGCCCGTAGAGGGGCCCCTATTAGGAGTGTGATATGAACGATATTTTGAGACGTAGGCTTGCGCTTGCGTGCTGTGCCGCGATGGCGCTTGCGGTATCGTCCTGTGGCGACGATTCAGGTTCTTCCAGCCAGAAGTGCGGCGAACAGGTTTGTACCGAATTGCAGAAATGCGTCGACGATGTGTGCAAAGACCTTTGTGGTATCGAAGTGTGTGCCGACGACAAAGTCTGTGATGAAGCCACTCAGACTTGCATCGACAAGCCTGTCGATCCCTGCTCGCTATGTACCGAAACGCAGAAATGCGTCGACAAAGTTTGCAAAGACCTTTGCGGCACCGAAGTATGCGCCGACGACAAAGTCTGTGATGAAGCCACTCAGACTTGCATCGATAGAGTTGTCGATCCCTGCGCAACGGTCAATTGTTTGGCAAACCAAACCTGTATGAATGCCCGTTGTTATGACGACGGATGCCTCGTTACTGGCGAAGATGGCAGTATTTCGGAAAAGACGTGCGACGAAGGACAGGAATGCTCCAAGGGGCAATGCATAGACAGCCTTTGTAAGACGCTCGCGGAACCGTGCGCTGATGGCTGGCAGTGCATCAAAGGCATCTGTGAAGAAACGGCGTGTCTCACCCAGCACTGCGGCGAAGGCCAGTCTTGTCGCGGCGGCAAATGCCTCGACAACGAATGCCTCGACATGACTTGCAACGACGACAAGGTCTGCTCAAAAGGTAACTGCCTGTATCCTGCGTGCGTCGACAAAGAGGCTTGCGCAACGGGCAAAACCTGCAACGAAGAAGGAACCTGTGTCTATATTGCCGCCCCCGCGATCAGCCTCGACGTACCCTCCGATAAATCCTCCGACGAAAAAGGCAAAACTGTTTCGCTCGCGCTGCACCTCAACAACGCACCGACAAAAGACGTGCGCATTACCTGCGAAATCGAGACAACAAGCAAGAATAAGGAAGTCGAGGTTGCCTGCGACGCTATCGTCTTTAATGCCAATAACTGGCAGCTCGAACAGACGATCGTCGTGACTGGCGTGGACGATAATCTCATAGACGGTGACCAGGCTTACAAAATCAAGGTCACAACGGTTTCGGAAGATAAAGACTTTGATGGATTGACAGCCGAATCGGTCGAACTCACGAACATTGATACGACCAAGGCAGGCATTGTGGTTTCCGAAACAACGCTCATGACTTATGAAGATCCGGACGCAGCCCCTGCGACATTCACGGTTGTGCTGTCATCGAAACCGTCTGCCGATGTCGTTCTCACATTGGAAGAGTCTTCCAAAGGTAAAGAATGCACGCTTTCGCCCGTGACTCTGACGTTCACACCCGATAACTGGAACGTGCCTCAGACGGTGACAGTTACCGGCGTGGATGACGAAATAGACGACGGCAACGTGAGTTATAAGATCTACTTTGCGCCCGCAGATTCAACGGATGCGAACTATGATAACATTCAGGGGCCGACGATTAAGGCGACGAACGTCGATAACGATGTGGCTGGCATCTCGATGAACCTGGCTGCCGAAGACTTTGAAATCGACGAAGGCCAGAATTATCCGCTCACGGTTAAACTCAACACGAAGCCAGAGAATGACGTGAAAATCTCGATATCCGCAGATGACGATACCGAGGCCGAATTCGATGTCGCCGAAATCACAATTAAAGCCGAAGACTGGAACAAGGGGACCGAGATACAGCTCATGGGCGTCGTCGATCACATCATCGACGGCGACCAGCCGGTCAAACTGACATTCGCCGTCACTTCGGAAGACAAGGATTATAACTTTAATTCAGATTACACCGGCACCGTGAAGGATGTCGATATCGCCGATCTCATCCTTTCGACGAGTGATTCGCCGAACGTCAGAGAAGGCAGTGACGAGGCGATTACCCTCTCGCTGGCGCTTTCTTCCAAACCAGTCCACGACGTGACCGTCGATATCACAGTCGGCGACGATACCGAAATCAAGGTCGACAAAACCTCGCTGACCATCTCGCCAGATAAATGGAATGAGCTGAATGAAGTGCATGTCAACTCAGTCGATGACGTTCTCGTCGATGGCGATATCAAATCGAATGTGACGATAAAACTGGCTTCAGACGATACCCATTTTGCCGGGGTGTCAAAAGATGTGGAATTCACGACGCTGGATAATGATGAAGCCGGGTTTGTCGTGACATCGACGGCGGCAACTTATGCCGAGAACAGCGGCGCAACAGACAGCATGACCGTGGCACTCAAGGCTCAGCCGACGGAGAATGTCACCGTGAC
>JAZODZ010000287.1:0-2301 GCA_045597285.1 Myxococcota bacterium | reverse complement strand
GCGGCGTATTTGCGAAGCAAATAGCCGCGCGGGGGGACACTTCCCCCCGTCCCAAATAAAAAACAAAGTTAATAAGACGTTCCCTGGAACGTCCAGCAGCCATATAAAACAGCGTGTATTATTGACGTATTGCAGGATGGACTCATGAAAAAAACAAGAAATCTGGCGCTTCTGGCAGTTGTGGCATCGTTTGTCATAGCGCTTTTTGCGCCCCTCAACGCGAGTGCCGAAGATGATCGATTTAGCGCGGGCGGATATTTCCGCGTTGGCGCACGCCCGGATTTTCAAGGCGGCTGGTCAAAACTCGGGCTTTGGAACCTGTCGGGGCGTCTTTTGAACGAAACGCAGTGGGCGGCGCTCGAGATGCGTTTGCAGCTGATCAAGCAGACGCCGGGCACCAACGAAGTCTGGACGAGCCTCCACGCCAAAATCGAAGGCGGTTCGGCACATGCGGCCGATTTGCTGAATGGTTCGCTGGGACAGTTCGCGCTGACGCAGCTGTATGTCAAAGCAGGGAATGTCCTCATCGACAACGTCGTGTGGCAGGTCGGCACGCTCGACTATTATTTCGGCGACCTCGGCCTTTATGACATGAAATTCGCCGAAATCTTTTACGATACCGTCGGTCTGTCCGCCACTTGGAGCCACAAAAAGGCCGATTTGATCGTCGGCATCGGCGATTCCGGCTACCTCAAGCACTCGCAAGGGTACAGTCCGGTTCTGACGTTCGGCGCGGCAACCCGCATCAAACCTGTCGATGGCGTCGAACTCGGCCTCGGTTTCGAACTCGACTACGAACCGAAAGTAGAAAGCAGCGAAAATTCACCGCATCAGACCAAATTTGCCGCAGGCTCGGGCGTGACTTACGAATCGTTCGTTCGCAAGGAAGTTTTAAGTGACTTTGTCGATTCCTTCGGTGACGCCGCACAACTCAATCTGAACTATCCGACGCCGTCCGCAAGTGATGCTTTCAGCTTCAAAGTCATCGGCTATCTCGGTTTCGGCAAGCTCGGCGCTCTCAAATGGAACAACCTGTTCTTCAATTTCATGCGGCTGCATCCCGAGCAGTACTATTACGAGAATTACAACGGCAACGAAAAACGCATTTTCATCAAGGAATGGACGGATGAACGCTATCAGTTCAATATCGGCGATGAAATGAATCTCGAAATCGTTAAGAATCGCTTTGACCTGACGTGGGCCGCCATGTTCGGCTATCACTTCGACAAGGACGACAAGATTTCGGCCAGCGAAAACAACCGCATGATTTGGTCGCTCGTCGTGCGAGGCCAGGTCTACATTACGCCGACCGTCCACTTCCTCGCCGAAACCTCGTATGCCCAGGAAAAATCGCTTAACGGCAATCTGTGGCGTTCGAGTGCCGGTTCTGTATGGAACAACAACGCTGGTATCGTCGATGCCCGCGGCCTCGAATACGGCGATCTCGATCTCCGCAGGACGTGGCAGGGAAAAGCCGGTTTTGTCCTCAATCCCGGCGGCACCGGTATCTTCGCACGTCCGTCCCTGCGCCTGATGTACGGCGTCCAGTATTCGAACATGCACAACGCATTCAATAACTCGAACGTCGAATCACAGACGCAGAGCAACGAATTCTATAAAGACGACTTCGCCTCCATTCCCGACAGGCACTGGCATCACGTCATTTCCATCGAAGCTGAAGCCTGGTTCTAAAGTCTGTTACGCATTCGCATAAACCCAATCACAACCATAGAAAGAATATGAAAAATAAACTTTATATCGCCTTATTCCTCTTTTTGACGGCCATTGCAGGTCTGACCGTGATGGGCTGTGTCAAACAGACTCCCGTGCCGCAATATTCGGACAATGTCACATTCAGCGTCGTCTATACGCACGACGATGTGACCAATGTGACGTCTTCTGCCGTGAAAGACGATTTTGCCGCATCGATGAATTCCGTTATCACGGATCGCAACCTGAAGGTTTCGGCCATAGATTTCAACGCAATCGCATCCGAACTGACGACGATTCGCGATACTGAACGCCGCCTTCAGCTGCTTCGCCAATATGCCCGCGGTTCGCAGATCATATTGCTGACCGAGATTTCGACGGAGTTTTATTCGGCACTTTCCGGGCGTTATCGTTGGGACGTGAACGTCCATCTGTCGATCTATGACATGGTGACGCGCAACACGCTGGAAGACAAGTTCACGGTTCCAGCCGTGCTGATGTACTCACACGAGAACGGTGACGATGCGATCATGTCGGTAGAAACTGAAGTTCAGCGCCGCATGGGCACTTTGATCGATACCTTTATGAAAG
>JAZODZ010000286.1:0-3763 GCA_045597285.1 Myxococcota bacterium | reverse complement strand
AATATCTATCAGGGACGCGGCATGACACTCGATCCCTCCGGCAACAACATGTACCTGCTCAACCAGTATCCCAATTCCCTGCTCAAATTCGATGTCACGGGGCTCGCCCACAACGATTCCGCAAGCGACCGCGCACTCATGACGAACATGATTACGCTGCCCTACGATATGCTCAAACTCGCATGGATTGGCGGGATGGATGACGGCTACCTCTATCTGACGAGCGTCGTCCAGGACAGCATCTACATCGTCGACCCGAGGCAGATGGAAATCAAGAAAGTGATTCCCGTCGGCGACGGCCCCTATGAACTCGTCAAAAAGGACAACGATCTCTTCGTCGTCAATTTCCTCGATCAGAACATTTCGAAATTCGATGTCTCTGACCCGCTTAACCCCGTCCATATCATTGATTTTCTCAGCGACACGACATCCGCGCCTGACGAAACGGAACAGACAAATTAAGGATTTGATAATGCTCAGACGGAAATCGGCCTTTGCCGCTCTGATGATGACTGCTGTGTTCGCAGCGGCTTGCGATGACGACAATACATCGACACTTGCGGCCCTGAACATGCCGGGACAGATGCACATCGTCCAGCGATGCATTACCCCGGAAAACAAAATCATCGATCTGGATGAAACGAGCTGCACCGCAGACGGCGGAGCTTTCAAACGCATGCTCTATATCGCCAACATGGGGACGGGAACCGTCTCTTACGTCCCCTATTACGCTTCAAGCGAGGAGTTTGAGGCCGTCGATATCACAACGTCTGTTCCCGGTGTCACGTCGATACCGGTAGGCGAGCGTCCCCAGTCCATTTCAGGCGACTCGCTCGGCGCGTTTGTCCTTCTCACGAGCTCCATCAACAACAACCTCTCCGTCATTTCCGTCAACGACAACCGCGAAATCGCTTTTCAGAAACTCGATTCCATTCCCAAGCACATCACCTACGACAAGACGGAAAAGGCGTTCTACGTCTTCTTCGAGACGGGGCAGGTCCGCCGCCTCAGTATCTCGTTTGACTGCGGCGCGGGTCAGGATGTCCTTACGACGGCCTGCACCCTGACCAAGGACAAAATCTCAATTACGTGGAAAAATGCCTTCCGGCTCGACGGCATTCCCGTCGATTTCGTCAAAAATCCGGCAAAAGCCCTCGGATACGTCAGCTATAAGGACAGGCGCTATATCTCCGTCATCGGGTTTGATTCGGAATCCGGGAGCTGCCTGGACGGTTCCGCCTCGTACCCGTGTGAAGTCAGCCGTCTCGGTGCCGGTTTCGAGTGTTCGGACGGGATCGACAACGACAATTCAGGTGCCATCGACGAAAGCGATCCCTCGTGCTTCTATCCCTGGAGCGCCGAAAGCAACGACTTCAGTGCCCCGCATCAGGGCTGGATGGGCATCGCGGGTTGCAATGACGGCCTCGACAACGACGGAAACGGCCTCATCGACGCGCTCGATCCGGGCTGCGTCGCATCGAACGACGCGTCCGAAGAGGACGGTTTCCAGCCACTGCCGCAGGGAACGTGCCTCGACGGCCTCGACAACGACGGTAACGGCGATGTCGATCGCGACGACGTGCACTGCAGATGGCCCGCCAATGACGAATCCGAGGAATCCGAAATCGCTCTCGGCGTCGGCCTTTGCCGTGACGGCATCGACAACAACAACGACGGCAAAATCGACGGACAGGATAATGCCTGTTATGGCAAAAACGGTATTTCCGAAACGGCCATGACATCATCCGGCCGAGGCAATATCGACATCGATTCGACCGGCACGTTCCTCTATGTCCTCGATCCCGTCGATTCACAGCTCATCGTTATCGACCTTGAGACCGGAAAGACAATCGACCGTTCAGGCTGGTTTCCGCGCAATCGCGTCATCGGGATACCCATTGCGCGGCTCGCGCTTGATGTCGCCGCCGATAACAGACATGAACGCCTCTACAATAAGAATGGTCATGAAATCTATTCGGACCGCGTCGTCGCCTTCGTGTCGTCGAACTCCGGAACCGTGACCGAATACACGATTACCGAAAAACTCACGCATTATAAGGACGGCGCGGAAATCGATTCCATCGAGAGCCTCGTCATGCAGGCCACCGATACGGACAACGATATTTCCTATATCGGCACCATACGCTGCGTCGGGCGCATCTGCACGGACGACGAGCTGCCCCAGCTCATCCTGCGCGAAAAGCCTGCGATTTCTTATTTCCCGAACGAAAATGTCCTTTCGGATACCGATCCCAAAACGGGGCTGCCCAACACCACCATCTACGATGCGATCATAGCATCCGAGACGTGGCGGCTGACGTATGAAGGCACGCTCGAAAAAGACACCCGTACCGACGGGCATTTCTCCGCGCCGGGCGTTTTCAATACGACTATGGATTTGTGCGCTCTCGGCGCTCGCCCGGGCGATCATCTCATTCTGACCGATCGAAAAGGATTTGCCCCAACGTCCTCTGCCTGCCAGCCGTTCGAGGACAGTTCCAAGGCGCTTGAATGGGAAATCGTGGATGCCGGCCCGAATCAGCTCACGCTCAAGACGACCGGAAAAGACACCGATGTCAGCGAACTGCCGTTGCCGATCTGCTTTACTTCCGGGCTTTCGTGGGAAGTCCGCGTCATCGATCAGTGGCTCATCACGAGCAAAAGCACGTACGTCAACAAGCGCCTGACCGCCGGCACGCATTGCGTCGACAACCCGCTCCAGCCTTTCGGACATACGCGCTTCAAACTCAATCCCGACAAGCCTGCCGGACAGTACGATACGCAGACGGCATTTTTCGATGTCTATATGCCGGCCAACGCATCATCGCTTATCCGCGGCGACGCCTTCGAATTCACGACGCGAACCGGCTTCTCAAGCCTTTCCGTGGGCATGGCAAGCGCCCCGACATCGCTCATGCCGTTCATCACCGATGACGTTCACTTCATGCTCATTACGGAAGCCAGCCAGAACACACTCGTCATTTATAACGTCGACGACGAATCCATTGACGATACAATATAATTTCTTATGCGGTGCGCAGCCCTATTGCATACGGGCTGCGTGCTCGCCTATTGGCCTGCCATTATTAAATCGTCAATTCTTTCCATATTCTGAATCATTCTTCTATTTCATCGTGCAGGCCAATACGTCTCGCAACCTTTTTATATGAAATTTATCCAATGCCCACTTGTTAACAATAGTATAATTTCTCCGGCTGTCGGCATCTTTTGCTGCGCCATCCCCAAATTCTCCGACAACGCGCAGTCTCTGGGCACCATCAGGCAACTCGGGCAAACACTCATCCTCACGGTTCCAAATGATATCGTATGCGGAAATATTGTCCCGCAGGACGGCGATTTTATCATGGCCGGCGACATCATCGCCGAATATGGAAATACCCGTCAAAATAATACAAGTTCCAATATACCGAACATCTTCAAGTCCCCATCTGACGGCTTCATTTCCACTGTCGATGCCAGCGGCATCCCCTTTGCGGAACCCGGAGCTCGCCTCAAAACCGGCCAGATCATCGCCATCATAGAACTGATGAAAATACGCATGGACATCACCTTCGACGGTCCGGATAATGCTGTGTTTTTAAATTACCTCTGCCCGCAAAAATCGACGATTCGAAAAAACGACGGTATCTTTGAATGGATTCTGCGAGAGGGTGACTACAGCTATTAATAAAAGTGACACATATTTTTTCTACGACGCAATTTTAATGGTTTCTTAATTTCATTTTCCTCAATTTTAGTTCCC
>JAZODZ010000285.1:0-12245 GCA_045597285.1 Myxococcota bacterium | reverse complement strand
CGATGGATCAGCGCCGGCATTTTGACGTTTTCGATGGCCGTAAATTCGCTCAGCAGATGATGAAACTGAAACATCAGACCGATGTTTTCGTTGCGAAAACGGGAAAGTTCCGATGGGGAATAGGTGAAAACGTCCTGGCCGCCGAAAAGGATACTGCCAGAAGTTGGGGTGTCGAGTGTCGCCAGCAAGTGCATAAACGTCGATTTTCCAGCTCCCGAACGTCCGCGAATGCTCACCATCGAGGCTGGTGGAAGTTCCAGGTTGATGCCACGGAGGACCTGTAATGTACGCCCTTCGTGGAAAAACTCTTTCTGGAGCTTCATGATTTTTATGTCTACTGCTTTCTTGTCAATACCCAACAAATTACGACTCCCGGAAGGGGGATTGCCCCGTGACAGGTTGCGCCGAAAAAAAACGCAAACTGCCTTCTATATGATACAGGCGGCGGTGGTCAAGTTTACTCGCATCTTAAACCATCGACAGGGTTAAGTTTTACTGCCATGCGAGCCGGAAGAATCGTCGCCAGAAGGCTGATCGCTATCGCCGAACAGCAGATGAGGAAGACTTCGAACGGTTCAATCGTCACCGGCAGCGTAGTAATATAATGCACTTCGCCGGGCATTTTAATCCCCATCGTCATGATAAGCCAGCAAAGCCCCAGACCGAGCACGAGACCGATGAACGTGCCGAGCCCCCCGATGATGGCTCCCTGAATGACGAATATGCGCACCACGCTTCGATCCGTCGTGCCCATCGCCTTGAATATCGCGATTTCGCGTGCCTTTTCGATGACCATCATGATCAGAAGGCAGAGAATGTTGAACGACGCGACGAGAATAATCGACGTCAGAATGGTAAACATCGCGACTTTTTCGAGCATGATGGCGCTGAACAGGCTCGAGTTGAGCGTCCGCCAGTCATCGACTTTGACATTCGGAAATTCTTTCAGTTTTTCGCGCAGGGCATCGCGCACTTCGAGGCTGTCTTCGAGCCGTGTGCAACGGACATCGATCCCCGAAATGCTATCACCGATGCCGAGAAGCGCCTGTGCGTCGGCCATCGAGATGTACCCCATCTTCGCATCGAAATCGAACATGCCGCTGTAATAGGAACCGACGACTTTGAAGGGACGGCTCTTGGGGAGGCCGCCTGTCGGCCCGAGATCGCCAGACGGACTCATGACATTGATCTCGGCACCGGGATAAAGTGTCAGATTGCTCTTGAGCTCGCGTCCGATGATGATGGCACCGACGCGTTTCATGCCGATGTCGTCATTCGACAGGCCGGGAATGGCCTTCATCTGCCGTGAACGGGTTTTTTGTGGGAGAAGTTCTGCATTCGGCTGCCGTTCATCGCTTGCCATGCCCGGAATTGCAGCCGGTTTACGCGATGTCGTTTTGTCGACCCAACGATCTTCTCCGATCAGCGCGATGATTTCGGCATCTTCTTCCGACACGGGTTCTGCAGAAGGCACTTCGCCCCGCGGAAACGCTGCCACCGTCGTGTCTTCGTCATCTTCGGGGAGTGCATCGGCGTCTGGCAGTTCGTAGGGCGATGGCGGGGCTTTCTTTAGCTTGTCGGGTTCGGGAACATCCGATTCGCCCTTTGACAGCCATTTTCCGTGTTTGTCGGCCGCAAAGGCAATCGCAGCACGGGCACCGGCTTTTTCGAGCCTGTCGGCGCGTTCATCGGTCATCTTGCCGTCTTCGGAATCGCTTTGAAGCGTCAGGGAACCGCGTTTCATCACTGTCCCGGCCGTGATGATCGACGGAATGGCATCGGGATTTTCGAGATATTCGAGCTTTCCTTCTTCCATATAGTCGCCGAGTTCCGTCGTCGTCGTGATTTCCCGGTAATCAATGCCGCGCAATATTGCCGCCTGAAGGTTCGTGGGCGAGTTAAGCATGACTTCGGCTTCGACGTAAGCACTCAGGCCTTCAACTTTGGGAACAGAACGGGCAATTTCGCGTATTTCCTTATAGTTTTCGATGTAACCGTCCTCGGCACTGATGACGACATGGGCTTTCGATCCAATAATCTTTTCCCGGAAATCGGCCTCAAATCCGCCCATAACGCTCAGAACGACGATGAGAGCCATCACGCCCACCGCCACGCCGCCAATGCTGATGAGCGTAATGACGCTGAGCATATTTCTGTCGCGCTTTGCCATCAGGTAGCGCATTCCCACGAAATCTTCAAACCGCATGTTCACCCTTTATCAAGTTTGCTGACAACAGCGAGAGCGCTATTACTACGATTTTTCCACGCTTTCAACCGTCGCATTTGCCGTATCGACATCGGGCGCTTGCTCGGGCACGGCTTCGGGCGCTTGCTCAGGCTCGGCTTCGGGGGCTTTTTCCGTAACTTCTTGTTTGTCCGGCTGGATCAGCGATGTGTTGTGTTTTACTCGAGCATCCAAAGATTTGAATGCCGACTTAAACGTAGCACCATCCTTAAAAAGACTGCCGTCGAGTACGATCAAGGTGTCATCGTCGAGATGAAGGATATAGCTCGCATTCATCCAGAAAAACATGGATTTGCGTTCGGTGATTCGGCATATCGAATTGTAATCCACGGATAAATGCTTGAATCTCAGTTGCAGTTCCATCCCCGTTTCGTAGAAAACGGCCCTATCCCCTGTACGCAGGAGACCGAAAAGTCCAATGCACGCCATGATGAAGGTGATGAGCAGGAACATGAGGCGCGCGCTGTGCTGCCCTTCCGGAATCAGGAAATAAACGGCGGGCAACGGCAAAATCCACAGGGCGGCTTCGATAAACAAATTTCGGAGATTGGCTTTGAACACCATGAGTGGCTTGCCGTGATCGGGATGTTCTGGCAATTCGGAAACGTTGGGATTTGGGGAAATGCGGATGTATCGCTGCCCCGTGATCCGCCTCCGTCCATCCGTCGGCCCCTTCTGACGCGACCGAAATCCGCGCCACCAGGTCACAAACTTCGGCCCGACCATGACGACCATCAGGAGAAGGCTGAAAATTCCGAGTAATTCCGGACCAAATATGCTTTCGAGTGCTTTTTGCATTTATAAATTATATCATCAATAACTTTGTTGGATTGTTTCAATTACTGCTGATCGACAACTGATAACTATAACCATAATGGCCTTCGTAATCGGTTACGACAACAATGTATTGGCAATAACCATTCTCACATTCGCCGTATTCTGACGTAAATTCTATTTTTGTGAAGAATCGGTAATTTTCATCGACTGTCCCACCCGATTTTAAACTGCCGCCATACAGAACCCAGCTATAGATACTCGTGCCATCCGGTGCATTCTTTGACAATGGCGAGAGGACTGGCATGGCATTGATGGGACTATTGGGAAGCGGTTGAACCGTGACTGTAATCGTTTTATCTTCTTTTTCCGAAAACATATAGTAATGGGATTGCCCGGAGGCCGTAAACTCTTGTGGAAGAGGATTGACGCTGCGTGCAAATCGCCCAATATTATTAATGCTAAGTGTCGGCTCAAGAGTGACATTAAGAATATATTGATATTTGCTGCCTCCTGTGACGCTCGAATCATCGCATTTACTTTTATAATCTTTTTCAAGATTGGATTTTTCTTCTATACTGACATAAAAAAGATCATCTGGTGCAAGAAAACTCAGCGAGGCAAAACCAGTCTTTTCGGGCAAACTGTAGATGAGATTGCCGCCAGACTTGCTCTTTAAATAGAGAACAGGCTGAATTTGGGAATCCTGAGCCCCGTAAACATCGATTTTCAGCGGTTTGCCGGGTTCTGATTTGATCGGCAAGATATCGACATCCCCGCCCACCTGAGATGCGTTCAATGTGTGACACTGTCGATCGATGACGCCGATATACCCCGGACTGCTGGTCTGAGTCGATGATGTATTGCCGTCAAAACTTCCCTGATAGGCATCGCTTTCATCCGCCTCGTTATCACAATCCCCGTCTATGATACAATCCGCCGTGTCTTTGCTGGTTTTGCACGATGCAGGGGCTGTTTTGGTCAGGCAGATATCCTCATCTAACGATGCTTCGCAATTCTGATAATTAAATGCGCAGTAATCTATCTTCTGATACTCGACTTGATCTGCACACCCCAATAATAGTGCGCTTGCGATGATGACAATCGTTGCTCTATTCATTTATTTTCTCAAATATAGTGATTTCTCTCGGGTTGATTAGAAAGACCAACGTTAATGATAATAATCTCCCCCTCTCCAATGAAGAGGGGGGACATAGGTGAGGCTATTGCCTAAAGTGTCGTCGGAGGTGCTGCCTGAATCTGGTTGCATTTAACAGCCAGCTTATCAAGCGCATCGCGCATACCTTGTGCCGTTTCTGGAAGTGATGAAGCCAACGGCTGAATTCTTTCACATTTACCGTCACGCTTGGCTTTTTCCGCCTGTTTCATCGTGTCAGTAAACAGCGTTCTCATATTCTCAAGCGCTTCATATTTCGTGGCATCTTCACCGACGAGATATTCTTTCTTCTTCGTGAAAAAGCTTGTCAGCTTATCTGCTTCAGAAAGCGCACCATTGTTTATCAACTGCTCGGACTTGGTCATGGCAGCTCTAAGAATGCCGCGTTCAAGAACGAGACGGGAAGCGGTTTGGCTCGGTGGCGCTTCGATTTCCGGCTTTGCTTCAGCCGGAGCCACATCCCTGGACGGCACCGTCGTTCCACCTTGTTCCGCATTCTCTGTCGGCTGTTCCACATTCTCAGTGGGCGCATTATCTGCAGCAAGCTTCAGGTCTTCCGGTGATAAAGAACTCTCCAATGCCGCCGGAATTGGTTCGAGTCCTTTGACAGGAACCGCCTCTGTCTGTCCTAAAAAGTGATATGCCACGGCACCCGCAATGCCAGCCACAATGATGATGGCCAACACAATTCCCATCGGGCTTTTGCCCTCGGAATGACTGTCATCCTCGGGTTCGATATCGATTTCATCGATATCACCAAGACTGAACTCACCACCCTTATCGGTAAATTCCAATTCCTGTGGCAAATCTTCCTCAGAAAACTCCGAAACTTCTGTCTGCCCTAAATCAAGCGAGAATTGTTTTGTTATTCTCCCGTTCCCAATGACGGGGGCTGGTTCATTCTCAGAATCCACGCTTGCGTCCAAACCAAATACAAACGATTGTTTCGGCTTCTCACCCTCTCCCTCTCCCAAAGCAAATTCACTCTCGGCCTCTTTTTGTGAGGATTTATCGTCTAAATCAAACACAAACGACGATTTAAAACCGCTTGAATCGTTCAGGGAGCTTGAATCGTTCAGGGAGCTTGAATCATCCAGCGAAAACGCGGGCAAATCCTCGCCCGTACTGGAAGAATTGCCTCCCTGATTGTCTTCTAGGATATCCCCCATCGAGGAGACGCGGGGGGGCTCCAGACTCTCTGTCGTCGAAGCGGGAACGTCCTGCAGTTCTTCGGGTGAAATCTCGGTGGATTGGGCCGACATCAGATGGGCTATTTCCAACGGTTTCCCTTCCTGAAGACACATCAAATCGGTGATGACATCGGCAAATGTCTGATAACGATGATCGCGATCCTTGACCGTACACATCTCGACAATGGCCTCGAGATTGTCCGAAACATCCGTTCCGTCCGGGCGCTTGCATCGCGGTATTGGCTCGCTAATCTGCTTGTGCAGCATCGCAATCGCGCTCTGCGACTCGAACGGCAGTTTCCCGCAAATCATGACGTACATCAGAATGCCGAAAGCATAGATATCGGTTCGGCAATCGACGGTCTCCCCATAACACTGTTCCGGGCTCATAAACTCCGGCGTGCCAACGATGACGCCGTTCTGCGTTAACTTGGAGTTTTGTCTGTCCAAAAACTTTGCAATGCCGAAATCGAGAATCTTCACCGAAAACCGCCCCGGAATCGTCTCCAGCAACATGACGTTTTCGGTCTTCAAATCGCGATGAATGATGCCTTCCTTGTGCACCGTGGCAAGCGCATCCGCCAGCTGCAGGCTGATATCCACAATTTGCCGTATCGAAAAAACAAACCCGCTCTCGATATAATCCGTCAGCGTTTTGCCATGAACGAATTCCATGACAATACAAATCTGGCCATTTATATTTAATAAATCGTGTAGTTTGACCGCATTCGGGTGCGAAATCTGGGCATACGACCGCGCTTCGTTGATAAACCGCTCGACAATCTTTTGGTTTTGATAATTCTGCGGGTGAAGCTTCTTAATCGCAACTTCCTGCCCAATTCCCTTTTGCCGCGCAAGGTAAACGACGCCCATCCCGCCGCTCGCGATGCGCTTTTTAATAAAATACTTGTTGTCAATACACTTACCGATAAACGGATCCACCTCCGCACTTTCCGGTTTGATCAACGGCGTGGCGCAATTGCCACAAAACTTCGCATCATCCGCCGATTCGTGATGACATTTGGGACAGGTTATCATGGGTTCTCCATTGCTTTTCTTTATGTGGCATATTCGGATTCCGAAAAATGCCCATTCTCTCATACAACATCTTAAAACTTTGTTCAATTTTGATTATCTGTAACGTTTCAGACTCTAAAGGCGTTTCTTAGGTACGCAATTCTGTTAAAACAAGGCAGGAGGCAGGAGGCAGGAGATCGCAATGATGTAAATGCCTTGTTTTTGAGTAAAATCTTCTATCCTCTTGCAAAATAGTTGAGAAAATCAACATTTCTGCGGGCGAGTGTCCGTGCTCCAAGTAGGGGCTGAACAGTTACCTTGCACGATATGGCTTGCGAATATATATTGGGGCACAGCCTATGCTGAACGCATACGGCTGTGCGGCGCCGGGCTATGGCAGGCCATACGCCCGGCGAACCATTTTTTTGTTTGACGCATGGCATGAAAAAATACCTCAAATATCCCATATCTCTCATTATTCTCGTCATTTTGTCATGGATTCCCCTCGTCGGCTCCTACGACTACGACGCGGCGCTCACCACTGCACTCGCTGCTGTCATTCTCGTCCCCGTACTCTCGCCTTCCAAAACAGAAAAAACCGCACGGGGACTCGGTCTGACACTTCTCTGCCCCATCGCGTACTGGATCGTTGCGAATGCCGTCATGGTTCTGACTGCCCTCATTCGCGGCGAATTGTGCAGCTTCTCACAGGGGCTCGAATACCAGATTTTGCTCGCCCTTCCCGGCATCATGCTCGCGTCGCTCGTCTGGGGATGGGCTGGACGCGTATCCCGGTTTCGTGCCATCCAAATCCTCCTCTATCTGCTCGCCATTGTCCTCGATTTCGGCCTGACTTTCTATGCCCTTTATAACTGGCCGCCGCTCATTTCGTTCGGACAGTTCTACGGCTTTTTCGCCGGTTCCATCTACGACGAGTCTGTCGATGTCTTCCAGGCTCTGGTTTTCTGGCGAATCGGAACGGCGGCTCTTTGTTTTTGCCTCTTCTTTGCCCAAACGCCCAAAGCCAGGGCGCTTCGCCGCTGGTCTTTGCCCTTGATGGGCATTCTGATCGCCGCAAGTTGCCACTACTACCTCGCGCAAACCGGAAGAATTACCCCAATCGGTCGCGAGGCGCTGTCTCAAACCCTGTGGCAAACCGTCGGCAATGACAAATTCACCGTCCATTTCGTGCCCCAATCGAAATCACGCCATGCGATGAATGAGGAGAATTACCGCATCATGAATGCCTTCCGCCGCAATTACGACGAATTGAAGGCGTTCTATCAGACCGAGCCACTCGAACCCTTCGATGTCTGGATTTATCCCGATGTCGACATGAAAGGAAAATTCCTCGGTGCCAAAAATACGAGCTTTGCCCGGATATGGAAAAACGAAATCCACCTGGTTCGAACGTCGCCCGATTCGTCGATTGCAAAACACGAAATGGCGCATCTGTTCGCAGGATCATTCGGCCTCAAGCCGCTTCGACTCGCCGGCGGCTACCACATTCCCGCCATGGGCTGGGTAGAAGGGCTCGCGATGGCCGCCGAATGGCCCGTCCAAACCTACGATCTCCACACGTGGAGCGCCGCCATACTCGCCCGACGCGATATCTACAGCAATATCTCTGCGCATGACATTCTCTACGGATTCTGGGGACTCCCCTCACGCGTCGCCTATACACTCGCCGGTTCCTGGGTTCGCTGGCTCATCGATAATTACGGCATTGAAAAGGTCAAAAAACTCTCTCAGGGTATGCCCGCCGACTTCGATGAAATCATCGGCCTCGACTTCAACGGCGCTTTCAATGCCTGGAAACGCGATCTCCAAAAGTATTACCAGCAAAAAGATGCCATCCAGATGGTCGACCTCGTCTACGGCGCATCGTCGATATGGTCCAAACACTGCGCGAGATATAACGCAGCCCAGACTTCGGCGTGGTATGCATGTCTCGAAAGCGAATCGTGCAGCCTCGACAAATCCGCACCGATCATCTCGACATGCACCGAGGTCTGTTCCGAGGATGCCGTCCCCACATTGCAGGATCTCGACAAACTCTATTATTTCTATACCGTTCGCGGCCCCGCCGACAATTCCGTTCCCAGCGTGATGAAGCACGTCTACCAACTCGATGTCGTCAAAGACGCCGTTTCGCGAACGACGCCCTTTGCCGGCATGCATGTGAACACGGATCCGGGTTCCCTCGTGAACAGTTCATCAGCCGAACTCCGAACGCTGATATTTGCGATGCTTGCGCAGATGGATTCGTCATCGTGGCCATCGGCCGCACGCGTGATTTGGCAGGAACGAACCGCCGATATGATGTTTCACGCCGGCATGAACAAAGTCGCCGCCATGATGTATGGTGCCATCCTTGCCCAACCCCTTCCCAATGGCATAAAACGACGCCTCAAAATCAAAAAACAGGCGGCATCCACGATGGAATCCCCCGTCTCACAGGACGTCTTTAAATGGTTTTTTACCGACGAAAATAAGACCTATATCGCCGAAAATCATAAACACACCCATATCATCGCGTATCTCGATTTCGTCGCAGCCATGAATGAGGCGGATTATCGCCGTGCACATCGTGCGATCGCGCGGATTTTCATGGCGATAAACCGCCAGGACGAGGCCTCACAACTGCCGGACGAATGCCGCGCCGAACTATTGAGATGGTTTAAATATCTATAAATCATTACCAGGATAATCCCAATGGATAACACGAATACCCCAGCCACCGAAATTGCCAGCCAGCCAAAGCCTCGCAATTCAAATCTGGAACTTTTCCGGATTCTGGTCATGCTACTCATCGTGGCGCATCACTATGTCACCGCGTCCGGTCTGATGCTTCCCGAAGGCCCGATGTATTCCAATCCCTTTTCGTTTAATTCTCTCTGGCTCTTTCTCTTCGGCGCATGGGGCAAAATCGGTATCAATTGTTTCGTGTTGATTACCGGTTACTTCATGTGCAAATCCAACATTACGCTTAAAAAATTTATCAAACTATTCGCACAAGTTCTGTTCTATGGCGTGATCATCAACGCACTTTTTCTTTGTTTCGATCCTAACTTTTCCACCCATGACTTTTTGAGTTCCCAGCTGCCATTTTTGCGAATTAAAGATAATTTCGTCGCATGTTTTCTCGTTTTTTTCTTTTTTATTCCTTTTTTGAATATATTAATCAAAAATCTCAATGAAAAACAACATATCCGATTGATTGCATTGTGTCTGTTTACTTACTCCGTGCTTGCATTGCGTCCGATATTTGATGTTTCGTTTAATTATGTTTCATGGTTTATGATTTTATATCTCGTTTCGTCATATATTCGACTCTATCCTAAAAAACTCTTTGATAACACAAAGATTTGGGCGATACTGCTCGCCATCACAGCCGGGTTGTCGTGTGCAGCCGTCATCGGCAGTGTCTGGGTATCGGCGCATTATCACCGCACGATTGCTTATGCTTATGTCGCCGATTCCAATCAGTTGATCGCGTTTGTGACAAGCCTCTGTGCATTTATGACATTCAAAAATCTCAAAATAAAAACAAATAAATTTATCAACGCAGTGGCTGCAACGACGTTTGGCGTTTTCCTATTTCATTCCTATTGTGCCCCCATGCGGAGATGGCTTTGGGACGATGTCTTTAACAACCTCGGAGCCTATTCGCATTCATGGCTTTTTGCGCACTCGATACTTGCCGTGGTGGCCGTCTTCTGTGCCGGTGCGCTTTTTGACTGGATCAGGCTCAGGTGGATCGAACGGCCCTTTATGAAATTTTACGACAGGCTTGAACCCGGCATTCTGTCGCGATGCCGAAAGCTCGAAGACAAGTTCGTCCACCCAAACAATGTATTGGAAAATAAAGACGCCGTGCCGGAACAAAAAGACGCCGTGCCGGAACAAAAAGACGCGGATGAAGGCGTTAAACAATAATGCGGCGTATCGGCAACGCCGATAGCCGTGAAAATTACGCATGCAAAATAATCCCGATGCGTTGCCAATTAATAGGATTATTTATTTAGAAGTATTAGGGATAACACCGGCACTTGTGAGAGCATCCATGACCTGTTTGCTCATCGAAGGAATCTTTTGTTCCTTATCCCCCAGTTTAAATTTACTTTTATCCCAACTTAAACCATTTCCAGTTTTCATATAATATTTACAGAAATTGTTCTCTGGGTTGGAAAGATTATCACATATTGTCTTGAGATTAAGCCCGCTTTCTGAACAAAACGGCAACTGAGCTTCGCAATCGGTCAAATCACCACCAGTGCGCTTAACAGAGAACGCAGCACCGAAATGAGTGCTGTGAAAACCAGAATAACTTGTGGTATTTTCATCTTGGAAAAGTGCACCAAAGACATCAGTAGCATAACTATCTAACAAATAATTAATGAAAAACGAGGCAGATGTAGCACTAACCGTATTAGATTCTATCCTACTTAGGATACCACCATTAATTCCACCTTTAGGATATGAAACAGTATAAGTATCAATCTCAGTATGCAATTTCTCCATATTGATATAAGCTTTTTTGAAGATATTGGAATCATTCGCCATCTCGTGCATATTACCGATCAATCCACCTGCGCACTCACCTGGTGAAAATGATTCAATATGATTATACACTGTATCAAACGATATATTCAGAAGCTGATTACTCGAGAATATATTTTCTGCCAATGCAATTTCTCCAAGGATTCCGCCGAATTTCTTAGAATCACCATCACCCTTATTTATTTCTAACACATGGTTGTATAAATTAGACACTGTAACAGCATTACTGTCTGAATTAACACTGCCAACGATACCGCCAACGCCATCATTACCAGAAATGGTACCCACGACATTGTACATATGACTAAATGTAGGAGGTTCATGAGTTAGATAGTCATATACACCATAAATTCCTCCCACCCCCATATTACCTTTAATACGCCCTGTCTGCGCAAAGACAAAACCATTAAGATTACAATATTGACAATGCCCGACAACACCGCCAACATAATCATTGCCAGATATTGTATCGGAAGATACTTTTAATGCCTCATTTTCCTTCCCTATTACCGTAGTAGGCGCAACAACTCCAAATACACCTCCAACATAATCCTTAGTGCCAGTGACCTTTTCGATATTTTTGAGATCAAATGACTTAATCGTAACATTGCTCACATAACCAGCAAATCCCCCTATATAATTTTCGCCACTGACCTCATGAATATTGCGAATGGTAGTGCTAGGCAAATTGGAGCTAGAATAACCAGGACCGACAAAGCTCCCAATCACACCACCGACATGATTACTTCCCGATACAGAATTAATGCAATATTTATTATCGATATCAATAACTTGACATCCTACGTTCATATTTTCATAAACACTATTATTTAAACCTCCAATTACACCACCAACATTATTTTTTCCCTCCACCAAATTAATACAAGAGTTAATTTTCTCACTGGAATTATCACAATAAATCTGTATTTCGTTAAAGACTGCTCCATCAGCATATCCAATTACCCCACCGACATAATCATTCCCTTGGATCTGATCGACAGTATAATCATCAATCAACACATTGATATTCTTGGCATTAAGTTGTCCGAATAATCCACCAACTCTATTCGCATAAGGCGCTATGACAGAAACATTGTGTGCAGTGATATTTTCAATAACTGGAAGTTTAGATTCGGATGTAAAAATGGAGATTTTCGGTGGAAAAGATTTACTCATATCATAACTTCCAGCCAGCAAGCCAACACCGTCATCTCCAATGACCGTAGTTTCAACCTTGCCATCAACAATGTTGATATTACTTAGTGAAGATGAGCTAATT
>JAZODZ010000284.1:0-4606 GCA_045597285.1 Myxococcota bacterium | reverse complement strand
CTCGCCTATGCGCCTGCGGCGCATACGGCTCGCTGGCACGGCTATCGGCGTTGCCGATACGCCGTGCGGCGCCGCTATCGCGATGTGCGGCGCGTACCGCTGGGGAATTATTTCGTGGGTCAGAAAGCGTATTAATTCTATCAAAGAATTTTTTAGAGATGAAGATTAGGGAACGTTGGGATTGGCTAAATTGTTGTAAAAATAGTCGTTAAGCCGACAAACTTGAAAGAATTTGCAAAAATTGTCGGATTAACGCATAATCTTGGAAGCATCCGTACGGGATGCGCGAACTGGAGAATGGGTATGGATCTGTTTCCGAGAGAGCTGTATTTGAAGAAAATTCGCGGGTTTTACCACGATGAGGATATCATCAAGGTGATTACCGGCGTGCGCCGGTGCGGCAAGTCGAGCCTGATGCAGACAATAGCGCAAGAACTCACTTCGCAAGGCGTTATGCCAGAGCAAATCATCTATCTGGATTTGGATGAGCGACAATACCGCACGATTACGACGGCTGATGAGCTGGAAAAACTAATCGAGGCACATGATCCAAGAACAACGCGACGCTATCTGTTCATTGATGAAATCCAGAATGTGCGCGATTTTGAGCCTGTCATCAATGGATTTCGGACTGATGGTGGTTGGTCTATCTTTATTACAGGTTCGAATTCCTATTTATTGAGTGGTGAACTCGTTACAAAACTCACGGGGCGATATATTGAATTTGAAATATTTCCGCTGAGTTTTGAAGAATATGAAAAAATGAAACTATTTTATGGTATGGCGATTAATCCAAATCCAATGGCTGAACTCAATCAATATATCATATCCGGCGGACTTCCAAAAGTATTACAGTATCAGGAAGAATCGGAAATGCGACGATATGTGCAGGGGATCGTGCAGGAAATCTTTGAAAAAGATATCCGTCACAGAATGAAGATCCGCGACAGGGAAAGTTTTGAAACCGTCAGAAAGTATCTCATCGCAAATTATGGTGCGACGACTAATATCACCAATATATGCAACGCTCTTCGCACGCAGGGCGTCATCATTACACGGGAAACCATCGCACGATATGTCCAGATTCTCGTCAATGCAAAAATCTTGTATGAATGTCCGCGTTTTGACGTGAAATCCAAAAAATCACTGCACGCGGAAAAGAAATATTATCTTTCAGATTTGAGTTTTTTCTATGCAGACAATACAGATAACCGCATTAACTATGGGCCTGTTCTTGAAAATATAGTCTATATCTATGCCAAATCGCATGATTATCAGATTAGTGTTGGGCGCATCGGAAAACTTGAATGTGATTTTATCGTGCGTGGCAGATCGATGGACTATGCCTATATTCAAGTCGCATATACCATTCTGCAAAGCAATGAAACCGAAGACCGTGAGTATCGCCCGCTTGAAATGATTCGCGACAATTATCCCAAATACGTTTTGACCACAGACTACATGATTCAGAGGCGAAACGGCATCGTCCATGCCAATCTGCTCGATTTTATATCAAACGGAAGATCGTTCTGTTAGGGTGTAAGTATTCAGCCTCAGTTACGAACTGTTAAAACACCACTCCTTGCCAAATTGACACAACGACTTCTTTCAAGTATGATATAAACTAGGGAACATGGGGAAAATAATGGGTATAATAATGAGGAAAAAATGAAGAAATATTTATGGATACTCGCATCTATTTGTTTGAGCGCATGTACGATTGAAGCCAGATCCCTGGAAGGACATTCCTGTGAGGATACCGACTGTGCGGCGGGTTTGAAGTGTAATGCAGAACTCAAATGTGTGCCAGATGTTCCTGAGAAAGCAACGATAGGCCAATCATGTAAAGAAGTAGAATGTGAGGAAGGGTTGAGGTGTAATCAGGAACTCAAATGTGAGTCGGATGTTCCCGTAGAAGAGCCTAAGGCACAAATAGGCGAATCATGTGTTAATGTCGAATGTGAGCAGGGGTTAAGGTGTAGTCTAGATTCCAAATGTGAGTATGATGATCCTAATGAAGGAGATAAGGCTCCGATAGGCGGATCATGTAAAGAAACTGAAGATTGTGAGCAGGGTTTGATATGTTCTTATCGCTCAATTTGTGAATCTCCTAATAATGTGCGGCTGAGCGAAGAAGGTGAGGCTTGCGAAGAGAACGATCATTGTGATAAGGGGCTATTTTGTCATTATAATAAGTGCATGAAAACTTTTAAAGAAGGCGATAAGTGCGATCATTTAACCGTGTGCGATGCAGGGTTGCTCTGCGATGAAAAGGATAACGTATGTGCGAAAGCCAAACTCGGCAATTCCTGTGTATATGCTGACTGCGCCGACGGCCTTATATGCGATGACGAGACCAAGAAATGTATAGAAAAACCAAAAGGAAAAGCGGGCGATCATTGCGACAAAACAGAAGACTGCGAAGATGAATTGACTTGTGAAGGCGAAGCCAATAGCAAAACCTGTAAAAAGCAGGCAAGTGAAGGTGATTGTTTCTCGAATTCTGACTGCAAAGATCCTCAAAAGCCGATTTGTGGTGATAACTACAAATGCGTTGAAGCGCCATCGGATCTCTGTGAAGGTAAATGTAAAACGGGTGAAGACTGTGTTCTAGGTATCTGTGTCACGGATGCGATGAAAGCATTAACCAACGGGGATGACTATCCAGCGGGAGCTGCCGATAGCTTTTGTAATGGTTATAATGTGATTTACAAAGGCAATAATAACAAGGCCGTTGTTTATAATTGTTTTTCAAATGGTTATACCGGTTGTGTCGTTTTTAGTGATGATCACAATGTCGTTCTAGCAGACTGTAATGGTCAGAAGGCAGCTATTGAAGCATGCCAGGCATCTCCGCAAGCAAGTCTCGATATTGATTTATGGCGTATAGATACATGTTTGTCGAAGTTAGAGCTTTATGAAGTATTTTGCACAAAAGATTTGAGTGGAAATGACATTGCCGTTCCGACTTACCAAGGAAAGAATGACCAATCGGCTGATGAATGTGGAACGTGCGAAATAATAAATGGCGAGCCTGAGTGTTCCTGGTAATTGCCAGAGTTAAATGACTGGCTGTGTTTAATGAGCGTGGCTAAATTGGAAAACACTTGATGATTGTTAGAAAATCGCCCTGAAAGTGCGAAAGAATACAGCCCATATCCACGATGGTTATACAGCCAAGAATAATCACCACCAAGATTGCACGCAGAGTTACGACATGCCGAACAAAAATGAACTATTCTACATTCAGACAAAACTCATATCTCAAGACGCTCATTTTACTGAATTACGGTTCTGTATCGATGGTCAAAATATTTTGGAATATCGTTACAAAAATGAGCCATTCACGAGAACATCCACTGGAAATTTCGATGATCTATTCGAATATCTTGAGCAAACGTTATCACTTGTTGAATCAGATGTATCATTTCCGTACGAAGTTGAAGGGAACTCAGCTACAGAAATGGACGCCAATGCTCGTCATTTTGATTCAGAAGACTTCGATGAGTTCGATGCTTATTATGACAAGCTAGATGCGTGGAGTCGCCCTCATTCATGGATACATGCTCGTGACATATACTATGTAGCCGACGTGATGTTTCGCAAAGTCGACAATGATATTGAGATGTCTTGGGACAATGAGAATCTCTATGATGACGTCCGATACACCTCATTGAGAGGCTGTGTCCGCATCCCCTGCGACCAGTATAAAACAGTCATCCTGACCGCCATTGAGGATTATCGAAAGTTGTGGGGGTAGTGTCCCAGCAATAAAGCACTACAAACACGGAACGCCTCCAGCGTTCCACGCAGCCACGAATACCTCAAATCATGTCATAATAATAATCCTATTGGATAAATGATTTTCCATCTGATCAGTGTGTCATAAAAGACGCCCGGAAAAATATTTTAAAAATATTTTTGCGACAAAATCTCTAGTGTTTATGCGGATTTGTGGCGCGACGATATATATTCTGACATTTTTGTCATTCTGGAAGCGCGAAAAAATATCCCTAATATCCCCTATCAGAAAGCAGCAATGAGGGCTGCAAGGATTTCGATTCTGAAGCCTTTCTAATTTGCTACTTGTAGACATTTCACTGAGTACTTTTCAACAGAGTTTGTACTTTAATTATAAGGAGAATCGTTATGAAGAAATTTGCATGTTTAATCGCTGCTCTCGGTCTCATTTCCTGCTCTTTCACGGCTCGCCATAGCGATGACGATTCGAGTCTTGCCAAGCTCAATGAACCCTGCGCAGTTGCGGAAGATTGCGAAAGCGGTGCTTGCGCAGCGAGTGCGGATGACGCATCGAAGCTGGTTTGCGTCGAAAAATCCACCGAAGTAGAATTGCTCGCCGATGGCGCTGAATGCGACAAGGATGAAGCCTGTAAGAGTGGTAGCTGCAAGGCAGAATCCGAAGATGAAGGTGCCAAAATGGTTTGTGTCGCGAAAGCCGCTGAACTGCTCGCCGATGGCGCGGAATGCGACAAAGACGAAGCCTGCCAGAGTGGAAGTTGCAAAGCCGAATCGGATGCCGATGATGCGAAGAAGATTTGTGTAGCGAAATCCGACGAAGGTGAACCGCAGGAGGAACCGGCTGAAT
>JAZODZ010000283.1:0-3681 GCA_045597285.1 Myxococcota bacterium | reverse complement strand
GGCGCGTATATTGGCACGGCTATCGGCGTTGCCGATACGCCGTGCGTGGGTGCGCCGCTATGTGCTCGCCCGGCATTGGGCACGTGTCACGTGCCTATGCCGGGTTCCGCGCATACGCGGGCGCAATATATCACTCGCTATTTATATTCACGCAAGTTATGATCACCGAGTCAGAAGCGCCCGCCACGTTTAATGGATTCAGTTCAGATATGAGCGGTCAAGACAAAGTGATTGCAGGAGAACGAGATTATTATGAAGAAAAATGTCATTATCGCACTATCATTCGACAATCAGCCAGAAACACAATGCATCCCGCTGACAAACGACGAACTCGGTCTTGGGCTGTGCAAGAAAGGAATAACATGGCGTGAACAGGCCGATGCAATGATATCTATCGACAGCCATCATGAACTCATCATTAGGAATATGGGGCAGGAACGGATCGAGATCGAACGCAATGGCCGCAAACACATACTCCCCAATGACCATTCCATCCCCTTGAGTGTCAATGATGTCATTAGAATTGGCAGCGAGGACCAACATACATTTGACATTCGACATATCTACCGGACATCCAGACCACTGATTCAAATCCATCGTTTGTCAAAAATCGCCATGATAGCCTGTTCGGCATCCATCGTGATGTGCAGTGCGGCATGTCAACGCACGTCCCCCCAAAATGCGACGCAGCCTTCCACTTGTCAGGAAATGCCGGCATCTGGTAATCCCAAAGTCGATGACGCACAAGACCCAAATGACCTGTCTGAAGACGATCTTAAAAGAATTTATTACATAGGGAATATGGGAATCATGGCACCATCAAAAGAGGATTTAGAAAAAGAAGATGTGATTCGCCGTGAACCCAGTGCCATCGAAAATCTACACGATTCTGTTTCAGAGTAATGATTCAGACCCACGATTCCCCGTGGCACAGATAACGAAATGAAAGATTCAATTTCGTGCCCCAAATGGTTTACAATGACTTATGTTCGACGTCACAAAATCATGGACGCCATCTCCACCTTAATCTTCATCACGGATTAGATATGAAAAAAACGCTCAGATTTTTCGTCATTGCTGCACTTTCAGCTTTTCTCAGCACGGCCTGCGGCGGGTCATCCAGCTCGCCCCAAAATGCCACTGAATCAACGTTAAATGCCCAGAATTCGCAGGCTAACTCGTCCAACACCGGGACGAATGACGATAATTCCGCGGCACAAACCGGAACAGCTTCAACCGTGAACGCTAATGATTCCGTTCCCGATACCATTCAGGAACCCAAAGTCGAAGTTGCCAAGATCGCGTTCATGGACAAAGCCCGACAATTCACGCCCGCAACCGTTGAACTTCCCAAAGCCGAAACATACCTCGCCGATGCCAATAAAAAAGACTCCGATGCCCAGTATGTCCTCAGTCTGATGTACCGAACCAATACAGGCGACATCGCCAATATCGTCAAAGGCAAAAAATCGAGACACAATGCCAACAAACCCTATGAAATGTTCCGCTGGAGCCTCAAGGCCTCCTCAAACGGATTTGATTTGGCTGGCATCCTCGAAGACCCATCCATTTTCCCCGAGACCAGCAGTAATAACGGGCCGTTTAAAGCAGAGAAAACGCTGAGCTGGCTCAATACCGCCGCATCTGCTGGTATTGCCGACGCCGAATTCATGCTCGGCATACTT
This sequence comes from Myxococcota bacterium, assembly GCA_045597285.1. Lineage (GTDB taxonomy): Bacteria > Myxococcota_A > Bradymonadia > UBA4248 > UBA4248 > UBA4248. The sequence continues at coordinate 1,996 of JAZODZ010000283.1, read as the reverse complement.
TACGTTCAAGGCAAAGCCGTCCCCAAAGATACGGACAAAGGCATGGAACTCATTGCCAGAGCAGCATTGCACGACCTGCCGTCGGCCCAGTACTTCGTCGGTATGTTCTACGAACTCGGAATCGGTACCGATGTCAATAAAACCGAAGCCCTTTCGTGGCTCGAAAAAGCTGCCAATGCCAATAATCCGGATGCCTCTTTCATCCTGGCGCTCAAATACCTCGATGGCATTGATGTCGCCAAAGATCCAGAAAAAGCTGAAAAATACCGTGCACAGTCTGAGACACATCACGCCTGGAGTCTTTTGCTTTCGACACAATATGCGGGTGACTTCGAAAACGTCTGCAAAAACAGCTACGACAGCGTCACGATGGATTCGATGTATGCCGATGACTGCGGCGGCGATTACGACGGATGGGATCCGGATCTTTCCGATGCCGAAAATGAAAAACGAATCTTTGAAAACAATGCCCATGAACGCACCAAAGAGGCACTGTTTTATTCCATCGATTATATGCTCGCCTGGAAATGGCTCGTTCAAAATGTCAATGCCAACAAGTATTTCAATGCCAATCTGTTGTTCGCCCAGATGCTTGCAAGCAGCGGATGCCACGCTCAAGATGACGATGACTATGATAAACGCGTTTCCAAAACCAGAAAGCTATTAGCCGCGCTTAATTCTATTCCCAACGCCAATTTAGGTCTGGCAGATCTTGCCAATGCATCATTCATGCATCACAATGATTTGGACTACGATGATGATGAATCTGATAAAGCCATGACGGCTACCGCAAGAAAAATCTTCAAATTATATCAATCTGCGGCAAATCATGGTTATAAACCTGCTATTTGCCATCTGGCCCGTGTTTATGATGAAATGGTCAATCCTTCATTGCTCTCCTACGATATACCGGAAGCTGCAACTGATTACGAAAGTAAAGCCGTCGAATTATATATTAAATGCGGTGCGACTAATACGGCTGCTGACAGACTTTCTTACAAAGCAAATACTGTCTTTAAAACCGATCCCGCCAAGAGCGTGCCACTATATGAAAAAGCCGCAGAAAATGGTGACAAAGAATCCATGTATAAACTCGCTCAAATGTATAATAATGGAAAATATGTCACAAAAAATGATAACAAATCCTTGGAATATTATAATAAATGCGTTCTCAATCCTACCGAACAACGTAGAATTACTGGGCTTTGCGCACTCGATCTCGCCGAGCTCACGGCCAAAACAAATTCTTCCAAATCCACTGAATTGTGCCAGCTCGCCTATGATATTTTTGCAGACAATCAACCGGCTGACGAAGCCGGTAAAAAACTTGCCAAGTGCGTTTATGATATCGAGTTAATCCCAAGAATCGAGGATTTGCAAACCGAACTCGAAAATGAAATCGCCCTCGAAAAAGGCAAAAAACTCACCGAATTCTTCGTCTATACTTCTATTATCAAGCCATGTAATAAAGACAGTCACGAGTGTGAATCCCTCGTGGATAAGTATTACAAGGAATCCATCCCTAAACCGCTCCGCGCCATCACGGCACTCGTCATTGGCCAGAAAGGACGTGTCGATCTCGACCTCATCAAAAATACCTATTATTATTTGGCCATTTATCTTGGGAAAAACGAAAAATATATCACGCGTTTCAAAGAGTCGTCCCCCATTCCAAATGCTATCGAGGATATGTACGACCAGCTTAGTTATGATGTGGATAAATCTCTGTTGACTAAAATGACATTTTTCACATGGTACCTGCGACAGATTCCTTATGCCGCAAAAGATCTCTATAACAAGAATCCTGGCTCCAAATCATGGGATGAACTGCTCAAAGAAGCCGACAAGGCCATCAATAGTAACGAACAATTAAAAACTGCATTCGGACTGGATCCGGTGAAGTATGAAAAATGGCTATAAGTGTTCTGTGGCCACGGCGTATCGGCGGAACGCCGATAGCCACGCCAGCGAGCCGTATGCGCCGCAGGCGCATAGG
>JAZODZ010000282.1:0-3771 GCA_045597285.1 Myxococcota bacterium | reverse complement strand
GTTCGAGAACTTGATATTACTCGGTTTCCGGTAACGGGAACTGTATGGACTCGATGAATGGCATGAGCCGTCTTGCAGCAGTTTCTTCGGGGAGACCGGAATTTCCCCAGGTGACGGCTACGGCAATTCTCGACCTGTCTTTGCTGACTTTGAGGCAACAATAATAATCGAAACGGCGTTCGCCGAAGATGCCTTCCGTCTTATACCCTGGTTCGCCGCCGCAGAACAGGGCTGTAGATCCGGTTTCCGGTCCGTTGCGTTTCCCGCCCCATCCGGCGATGAGTGCATCGAGGTAAACTTTGGCGAGGTTGCCGTAATTCTGGCCTTTCAATCCACCCACGATGCCTTCCGTGACGAGGACGCCGACCATGACTTCCTCATCGTTTTTAGTAAAAACCCAGGTGCGGGATGGCGTGGTGCCCGTGTATGTCTGCTTTTTCTGCATCGTCCAGTGTGGCACTGCGGGTATCGAGACGTCCGCGTAGGTTTCTTCGGCAAACCCCTCGGTCGGAAGTGTAAAAAGAAAGAGCAGGATAAATAATGCGGTGTATTTCATGGCGTGAATGAGATGTGTCGGAGAGAATAGTATTTGCGTCTCAAGCATCCGTGGCGTATTTAGTGCGCCTGTCAGACGGTGAAAATAGTTTTTTGCCGTCGGAATGGAAATTTTTTCAAAGCAAGAGGTATTTTTAATGCTCGAATCATTAAAGAAGACTGATGTCGTTCGCCCTGAAGGGCCTGTTTTTATCATTGTTCTGGATGGCGTAGGTGAGGGCCGCAAAGATGACAGCGATGCGGTTTTTTTGGCCAGGACGCCCGTTTTCGACATGCTCGACAAGGTTGCGCAGAAGACGTTTTTGTTTGCGCACGGAACGCATGTCGGTATGCCGAGCGATTCGGATATGGGAAACAGTGAAGTGGGGCACAATGCGCTCGGGGCCGGTCGCGTATTCTCCCAGGGTGCTCGCCTTGTCGAGGAAGCTGTTCAGAGCGGTCGCCTTTATGATTCCAAGACCTGGAAATGGTTGCTTGAAAAGCCGCTTGCCGAAGGGAAAACGTTGCATTTTATGGGGCTTTTGAGCGATGGCAATGTCCATTCCCATATCGATCACCTGATTTCGATGGTTCGCCATGCGGATGAGGCGGGTGTCAAATCGGTGTGTATTCATGCGCTTTTGGACGGCCGCGACGTCGGTGCGACGACGAGCCTCATCTATGTCGACAAGATCGAGGCTGTTCTGGCGGAAATCAATGCAAAAGGCGGCCGCGATTATCGGATTGCATCGGGCGGCGGCCGCATGATCACGACGATGGATCGTTACGAGGCCGACTGGCGCATTGTCGAGCGCGGATGGAAAGCCCATGTTCTCGGCGAAGCCCGTTTCTTTGCGAGTGCCCGTGAAGCCATCGAGACTTTCCGCGCTGAAGAGGAAGGCATTTCTGATCAGAATCTCCCGCCGTTTGTGGTTGTGCGCGATGGCAAACCTGCCGGCACGATTCAGGATGGCGATTCCGTGATCATGTACAATTTCCGCGGCGACCGTGCGATCGAGATTTCCCGGGCATTTGATTCGGACGTGTTCGACAAGTTTGATCGCATTCGCCGCCCGGATGTGCGCTATGCCGGCATGATGGAATACGATGGCGATGCCCATATTCCGTCGCATTACCTCGTTGCCCCTCCGGCGATCGACCGCACGATGGGCGAGTATCTTTGCGCGACTGGTCTGAGGACGCTTGCCGCTGCGGAAACGCAGAAATTCGGCCATGTGACCTATTTCTGGAATGGCAACCGTTCCGGTTATTTCGATGAGAAACTCGAAAAATACATCGAGGTGGAGAGCGACCGAGTGGAGTTTTCACAGCGTCCGTGGATGAAATGCGCCGAAGTGACGGATGCCGTCATTGCCGAACTCGATGCCAATCATTACGATCTCGTTCGCATTAACTATGCGAATGGGGACATGGTTGGGCACACGGGCGATCTCCATGCGACGATCGTGGCCATCGAAGCTGTGAACATTGCCCTCGGGCGTCTGCTCGAAAAAGTTCGTGCGATGGGTGGCGTGGCCATCATCACGGCGGATCACGGCAATGCGGACGAAATGTATCAGTACAACAAGAAGAAGGGCGATTTCGTGCGCGATGCCGATGGCGTTCCCGTTCCTCTCACGAGCCATACGCTTAACCGCGTTCCCTGCTGGCTGTACGATCCGACGGGCAAACTGCCCTGGAAACTCGATGATTCCGTCGAGGTTAAGCGTCTGTCAAACATCGCGGCAACGGCCATCAAACTTCTCGGCTATGAACCGCCCGCCGATTATGATCGCGCTTTGATCAAGTAGTATTCACGTGGGGGACTCACTCCCTGAATCCCTCTTTCCAATAGAGAGAGGGATAGTCACCAGGAGGACAGAGGATTTTACTTAAAAAAGCATTTACATCATTGCGTTCCCCTGCCTCCTGCCTGGTTTCGATAAGACCGTGTAATTCAGAGTCCCTGTTAGTGTCTGAATAGTCCCCAAAAATGGGGAACTATTTGGTGTACGAAATTTGAAAAAAAAACACGAATAGTGTATAGTGGTAAATAGGTTTTTGGTGCGTCGATGTGCCGCATTAAGGAAGTAATTTATGAGGCTTGTTGCCTCGATCCAAATTAAATAACTCGGGAGGTTATTATGAAGACTCGCAATGGTCTGTTATTTGCGCTTTGTGTTTTGGCTGGATGCGCTGGTTTTACGGCCTGTTCTGAAAGCGGCAGCAATGAAGAAGAAGCGAAAATAACCGTTGATCCGTCAAGTTTGACCCTGGAAGCTGGTGATACTGGATCATTTAATGTTACCTATTTGGCAAATGCAAATATTTCCGTTGAAAGCAGTGATACGACTTGTGTCACGGTGGCTTCTCCAGTGAATACAGGTGCCGACAATAAGGGCAAGGTTGATGTTTCTGCCGCTGGTTCGAACTGTAATGCTGATATTACGGTGAGCGCGGATAATGGCAAAATTAAAGGAACAGTCAAAGTCACTGTTAACGCCGCTCCGGCCGGTCCGTTCATTAGCCTGAGCGATTCAAAACTTAAACTTTCTGTCGGTGAGACGGATAAAGTGACGGCTACGTTTGCCAATGGCGATACCCCGATCAAAGGCGAGCAGCTCGTCCTTGAAAACAGCGATTCTTCTTGTGTCGATGTTGCCGATAAGACGAGCGCAACCGGCGCGAACGGTAAAGTCGATATTTCTGTCACCGCCAAAGATCATGCTTGCGACGCCACGATCACGGTTAAGAAACCGGATGGCTTTGATGGCGATGTCAAGGCCAAATCGTTTAGCGTTTCCGTTAAGGGCGGTGGTGAAGAACCTTCAACGCAGACGGCAGTTCTCGAGTTTGACGATGAAGCCGTATCGATGAGTGGTGATTCGGATGAAACGGTGAAAGCTGGTGCGAAACTATATTACAAAGAAAACAAGGTTGGCATTGCCAACAAGACGGTCAACATCGTTGGCAAAAATAACAAATGCGTGAAGAGCAAAGAAAGCTCCTATACCACCGGCACGGATGGCAAATTTAATGTCGAACTCGTGCGTACAGGCACCAAGTGCGATACCATCATTACGGCTTCTGTCGATGACACAACGGCTACGCTCGCTGTTTCCGTTACGGATGCAAATGAAATCGTCGTTAAACGTATCGATGTCAATGCCAACAGCAAATACGATAAAATGGGTTGGTCAACGCTCGTTCTGCTCGATGGCGACGGTATGTCCTGCG
>JAZODZ010000281.1:0-2916 GCA_045597285.1 Myxococcota bacterium | reverse complement strand
CATCATGTCAGAAGCCCGGTTCCCCGACTGCGCCACCATGTCCACGACGACCGTCTTCCGGCTGTCCTGCACGATTTCAACCGTGCGATTCTCATCGACATAGCCATCCGCCATAAATTTCAGAGAATGCGACCCGACCCCAAGCTCGTATATCCCGTTGCACTGAACCAGCTCGTTCGAATCGATATACACAAATGCGTTATCCGGAATACACCGCATCTGAATCGACCCCGTTTTCGTACCGCATTGCGAAGTCAGCTCCTCGATGTAAGGCTTGACCTTTTCTGCCTTCTCCGCATCCACGAGCGCATATTCGCGAAAATATTTCAGCGCATTGTCGCAATCGCCCAGCTTCTGGTACGATCGCGCAATGTTATAGGGAATATCCGGAATATTCTTGATTCTCTGCGCCGCGCTAAAACTCTCGATAGCCTTGATATAATTGCCATCCTTGAAATACTTGACGCCATCGTTCATGTGGTCTTCAAACGAATCCGCAAACGCAGGAACACTCCCGAATAACACAAACGCCGCGGTCGCCGCCATGATCAAACTCTGTCTCATTTCAACCTCAATACTTACGCTATGCGTTCCATCGGAACGTCTCTGGTTTTATATCGATTTATTTAAAATATTTCCCGCCGCAAGAACCAAACGCGATGCGCGGTGCATCTTCCTTCAGCAGTTCCGATGTGCGGAAACACCCCTCATGGCGCTTGACGTAATCGAGAATGATCGACTTGATGACAGGCCCTTTTTCGATGACTTTCGCGCTGTTAAAGCAACCGGCATGATCATCCCCGCCATTGAGCATGAAATCGCTTATCGCAACTTTGTATTGCGCAGACACGTCCAATGGCTTGCCATTGATCAGAACATCGTCGCAAAGGCAGTTATTTTCCCAGTCCTCGACCGTGCCGTTCCCATTGATGTCCTCGGGATGGCTGCAATCGGCCTCAATCTTGTACTGCACGCCCGAAACCTGCGTCGAACCGTGCTTCATAGAAGAAGCCACCTTCAGCATACGCGCCACATCCGCGCCCGAAAGCTCGACGAGATGCAGATAGTTGTCAAACGGCATCAGGCTGGACAGCGTTTCCCGATAGATATCGCCCTTCGGCATGTCGATGCGAAGGCCGCCCGCATTCATCACAGCGATATCTGCCGCCGGATAATAATCCCGCAGTGCATCCGTCACGAGATTGCCCATTGCGGTTTCGCGTGTACGCGTATGTGGCATCATTTCATCCAGGCATGTCACGACTTCGCAACGATTTTCCTTCATCGAATTCTCGTATTTCGTCATGATATCGACGCCCTTCTGGCTCGGCAACAGCTGCTTGCCGCCGACATCAATGACCTCGGGAGCCGCCCGTGTTTCACCACACCCGACATCCAGCGGTTTATGCTTCAAAACATGTTTGTTTATCGAGTCAGGCACCACGTGGAGCCCATCCTTCCCACCTTCAAGCCTCATGATCGTGATCTCGCGACCCGCCGAAAACGACTGAATCACGGGAAGTCCCTTTTCAAATGCGATAAAACTCTCGTGCGAATGGCCGGTCAGAAGGAGATCGACGTGGCTCAGAATTTCTTCCGGAAGGGCAAGTACTTCCCCGATTTCCCCCGAAAACGGGACATCGTGAAGTACCGCCCCGGGCTCGTATTCGACTGTCGGCAATCCCGAAATATGTGCATCGACGATGATCATGTCCGGATGCTGCTCGACGACCTCAGGAATCACGCGGCGAAGTGTGTCCGCCACAGACTGGAATTCAAGCCCTGCAACGTGTGCAGCCGTCGTCGCTATCGGCGTCTCGACTGTCACCAAGCCCACGACCGCGATTCGATAAGGCCCTTTTTCGATAATCTTATAAGGCTTCACATTGGGATACGGCCACACATCCGTCGTATTATCCGCCGTCGAGACGACGTTCGCATTCACCCACGCGAAATTGCTCTTTTCAACGGCTTCCTGAAGCGCACCTCGCGTCGAATCCGGATATTTGACACCGCCGCCGTAATCGAATTCGTGATTGCCAAATGACGCCGCATCAAGGCCGAGCTCGTTCATCATCTCGATCATGCCGAGGCCTTTCGCCTCGTTGAACGGCATCGCCCCCTGGAACATATCGCCGCCATCGATGAGCAGGCTCAGGCCGTCGCCTTTTGCATCCTCGACAGCCGCCATGAACACCGGAAGACCGCCCAAAACAACGCCTTCCTCTTTCGTCGTATATTCGTATATCGAAGAATGGAAATCGCTCCAGCTTAAAAGAACGACTGACGGATAAGTCTGCTCAGACGCCGCCGTCTGCGTGGCTTCCTGATGGCTACCGGCACATCCCGCCAACACCAACACGCTCACGATCATTCCACTTAATGCTCTTTTCATCGAAACTTCCTTCAATGGGGACGCGGGCGCTCACCCGCAAAAAACTAATCTTTCCAATCATGCCTCGCAAGGACACCTCGCTTGGTAATGACGGATACAAAACAAACACATTCATTACCATACTTTGGCGCTTCTCACAAAACATATTGCCCCACATCGGTCTTGTCCCTTGACCGTTCAGCCCTCGCTACCTCCTGGAAGCCCGTTAGGGCTTCAATGTTTGTAGCCCCCGGTTGGCGCGAAGCGACTACCGGGGGATCAGGGAAAACTTCCAAGATATGAACCCCGTAGAGGTTCCACAAAACGTATTGAACCCCTACGGGGTTCCAATGGTTGTATTATCGTTTATATCCCCGGTAGGCGCCTAAGGAAGGGACAAATGCTGTAAATGATGCAAATAATAGAAGCCCGTAGGGCTTCACGTTTAGTAGCCCCCGGTTGGCGCGTAAGCGCCTACCGGGGGATCAGGTCATTCAACCATAACTATCCCCGTAGGGGATTCCCCCAAAATACATACAATA
>JAZODZ010000280.1:0-3478 GCA_045597285.1 Myxococcota bacterium | reverse complement strand
TGCTTGGTAGATTGCGTCGCATCCTGCGTCTTCGTGCCATAAACCGCGCCATCCCAATAGGTTTCATAAATATAATAACCAAATGTTGCCGCCATCGATCCCTGATATTTCGCGGCGTTTTCGCTGCCTTCTGAGACTTTCGGACCGCCAGAAACGATATTATCAATCAGCTGACCGCCGTTCTCATCTTTATCCGTGTCGGTCTTGGCTGTGATTCCGCCAAGCGAAAGCACATTCTTACCATCAGGCGCTGCCACCGAGAACTCATCAAACAGATAATTTGAGCGCAAATGACTGTTCAAAACATAACCGTATTCTGCCGCCTGTGCAACTGCACCGCCCCAATAAAAATTCGTTTTGTCGTAATCAGTTTTGGAAGCCACGACCGAAAGCGTAGCATCTGAATAGCTATTTAAAATATAATATTTCTCTTTATCCGATTCTTTAGCCTTAGGCTTACGCCCCATACGTCCTACAAGACCGCCGACATACATGCCTGCCCCTGAAATCAACGTCATGTTGGCATGCGAATAACAGCCATCGACGACAGTATCATCAGGCGTAGCTGAAATTAAATTTCCAACAATGCCACCAATCAGCGTTGAATCATACTCATCGGTAGCTTCTTGAGCGCCCGCAGAACCACTAGAAGTCAGGTTGCCATCAAACACGGAATTTGTCACGCGATGGGCTTGCCCTGCAATACCACCAATATAATGGCTATAATTTTTATTATTCTCGTTACCATGCTGAACGAGAATATTGCCGCCAATATTGCTGCATTTATCTAGCCGCACAGCTTTTCCAGCTATACCACCAGCATAGATTTCATGTTTCCAGCCCTTCCCCTTAAATGTCAATTTATAGTCCAGCGTGACATTGGAAGGTGCCTGAATATTAGAAACACTATTGCCGCCGAGATATCCCGCAACGCCACCAATAAAGATGTTATTGAAATGAAACTCAGTCGTCTGATCGTTATCAAATGTCCATTCAATCTCAGCAGACGTATTGCCGGTCACTTCCACATTTTTGAGATCCCCCTCAAGCAAGCCACCGATTCCGCCCACCAATACTTTATAACTTGCCCCTTTCATATCCGACTTTTTGCTGATCAGCATCACCTTGGATTCACCCTCGATATCCGTCAGCGTGCCCTTCGAGCTGGACACAAGCGCGCCCGCCTTGATCATGCCCGAATAGGTCGAATCCTCGCAGTTGAGCGTAATCGCAATATTAATATTTTTGAACGTCGGCGTACCATCTGTAGATCCGAAAAGGCCGCATTCCTGAAAGCCGCCAGAATAGGGATTCGTCACAGCCGTTTGCGTCAGATACCCCGTGATGCGCATATCTTCGCCAAAGAGCGTCCCATTAAACCCCGTGATCGGAGCCATATCGGTTGTACCGAGATTGATCGGGCGCTTAATGACGAATTTGCCACTGCTGTCTTTCAATTTTTGAAGATCAGCCGCTTCCGTGATGTTGGTATAGCATTCGCCGTCGATCAGCGTTTCGCCGCACTGACATTGATCCGACACGAACTTAAACGGATCATCGGGACAGGCGTCTTTGCAAGCATCAAATCCCTGGCATTCCGCATCGGCACAATCGATAAAACCATCGTGATCGTTGTCGTTGCCATCCTTGCACGCGGCTTCGGAACTCTCGCCAGTCACTGTCTTGCCCTGGCAAATCTCAAAATAATGGCATTCCGCATCGGCACAATCCTTCAGGCCGTCGCCGTCATCATCTGTACCGTTTGAGCAAAGCGCTGGCGAGTTCTCGCCAGATTTGCCGCCTGAAGTGCAGATGAGCAAAGTCTTGCAGTTCTTGTCGTCGCAGTCGGCGGCACCATTGCCATCGTTATCGAGGCCATCGGAGCAAAGCTCGCGCGTATTTTCCTTCACTCCTTCGCCAGCTTTGCAAATATCGAAGCTCTGGCAATCCGCGTCGAGGCAGTCGGCCTTGCCGTCGCCGTCGTTATCCTGCTTGTCGCTGCACAGTTCAGGCGTATTCTCGACTTTATCAGGGCCGGGGCCGCTGCCACAAAACGCCGTGCAGTCGCTGTCATCGCAATCGGTCTTGCCATCGCCGTCGTTATCAATGTTATCATGGCACAGCGCATCGGTATTCTCGACTTTTTCCGGCTCAGGCCCGGGGCCGCTACCACAGAACGCCTCGCAATCGCTGTCGTCGCAGTCTTTCTTGCCGTCTTTGTCGTTATCGAGGCCGTCTTTGCACGTAGCTCCTGTATTCTCGGGTTCAGCAGCCTTGCAGATCGTAAAGTTCTTGCACTTGGAATCGTTGCAGTCGCTGTTGCCATCCCCGTCGTTGTCTATGCCATCGGCACAATTCTTAGGGGTATTCTCCTTTGTGGGATCATCCGATTTGCAGAACACGAAACCGCTGCACCCTTCGTCGTCGCAGTCAGCCTTGCCATTATTATCGTTATCATCGCCGTCAGTACACAGTGCCATCGTGTTCTCGGCGATCTTGGGGTTATCAGGCTTCTGTTCGTCAGAACTATCATCGTCTCCGCAAGCCGCCAACGTACAGGCCAGACTGAGACTTAGAACCCACAATAACTTATGCTTCATGATTATTCCTCCCGATGTATATTTTCCTAAATTTGTTGCGAAAGCACTCAAATCCGACTGCGAAGCTATTCCTCCGCATTGCGAAAGAAAGATTATGCCGTCAATTTCTTAGAACCCACACACTGTTTTCTGCATTTGGTTACACTCCTGCCCGATGCGCAAAGTCCCGCTGCAAGGCCTTTTCAGCCCCCAATCATCTGACATATCGTCAATTTTGTTAATAAAATTGAGTCCGGAGCAAGACAACAGATCCGAAATAGAATCGCAAACCTTTGTGCTGTTGCAGGTATTCACGACATAAGTCGGTTCCCAGTCAAACATCCATTCGCTATAACTCCTCGCAAGATAGAACATCTTGTTCATATTCTTGACCTTGTTCACCTTCCACGAAGATATATCCTGATTGAAAGTAATCGCACATTCAAACATCGAGCTCATATCCGTCACGCTCGTCACCTTATTTGCCCAATTATTGAGCGGCTGATTAAACAATTTCGCCCGCTTAAACATGCTGTTCATGTCCTGTACACGCGAAACATTCCACGAGTTGACTGAGCTATTAAACGATGTCGCGCCTTCAAACATCGACCCCATCTTCTGAACATTGGAAACATCCCAGCCATCCAAATTCTGATCGAACTTTGTCGCGCCGTTAAACATATTTTGCATATCGGTGACTTTTGAGACATTCCATTTGCGAATATCCTGATTGAAAGCCTCATTATCTGCAAACATACTGCTCATATCCGTTACATTCGAGACATTCCAGTCGCAAATATCTTTATTGAACGGCGACCATCCGAACATCGCACTCATATTGGTGACTTTCGAGACATCCCACTTGGAAATATGCTGATTAAACACCGAATTGTTGAACA
>JAZODZ010000279.1:0-8644 GCA_045597285.1 Myxococcota bacterium | reverse complement strand
AACAGGTAGAAAGAAAAACCTAAAAGAAACACCAACACGGCGATTCTTATGTACCAACTTCGCGACATCGCGTAACCTCTCTTTTATGATAACAGCCGATAAACGCGTTGGGAGCATTCGTGGCCGCCATTTTTTAATTATTTCTCAGCTGCGGCCTTTTCTTTAAGGACTTCGCCAATGCCTTCCTTGTGGATTTTGATTAAAACCTCTTTATCAGACCCAATATTAATGACCAGTTTATCGCCATCCACGGACTTCACTTCGGCAAAAATACGATCAACCGTGATAATCTTATCGCCAGCTTTAACTTCTTCGAGCATCTTCTGACGCGCCTTGCCATGCTTATACTGCGGTATAAACATCAGCAGACAGAACACGACCAGAAGCCCTATCATTAATGCATCCATGATTTTTGCTCACTTCCTTCCACACCTACACGGCACGGGTTGTAAAAAAATAACGCGAGAATGCGTCTAATCCTTGACATTTTGCCAAAATTAGATTTTGGCAAAAATAGCGTGCGTATTACCAAATGTCACACTTTAGGTCAAGGTTTTAAGCGCTTTTCATGGATATAGAAGGTACTCAGACCTCACCCCGCCCGCGTTGCGGGCACCCCTCTCCCAATGGGCGAGGGGATTTGGGTTCGCTACGCTCACCCGTTTGCATCACACAAGACTGTTCACTTTCTACGTAGGCTTTCCCTACCCGCTATTTTGATTCTAAGAGAATTCATCAGCGCCCTGAAAGGGCGCAATGTTTCAGCCCGGGGTGAAGCGCGTAGCGCGTAACCCCGGGTAATTGGCATCTCCACATATAAGCGCCCTGAAGGGGCGCAACACAAATTGCGAGATTATCCTTGGGAAGATGCTGCGTAGAATATAGTTCTGTTCAGCAGAACCGTGCGCGTCAACAGCAGCGGTCGGCGTATGCAATAGCCGACCGGGCGAGCCGTATTCGTGCAACGAATAGGCTCGCCAAAAGAAACCGCCTTAACGATGCAGTTTTTGGGCACGTTTGATAAACGACGTGAACTCGGGAGGGCGCGGCGCAATGACCTCAATCTCTTGATTTGTAAGGGGATGAACGAACGCGATCCGCTCGGCATGGAGGCACATACGGCCGGGATCGCAGACGCGCAGACTCCGCGGCAACGGGCAGCCGTACAACGGATCGCCGACAATTTTCAGCCCAAGAGACGCCAAATGCACGCGAATCTGATGCGTCCGGCCCGTTTCAGGACTGCATTGCCACACACCGACAAGCCCGTCGCGCAACGGAATCGCGCTTTCACACACCACGCGCGTCCGCGCCGGCTTGCGCTTTTTGCCCGTCACCGAGAATTTCTGCACCCTGCCACCAGGCACCTCGCCAATCGGCGCGTCAATGAGCCAGCCGTTCTGCGGTGTCAGATACGCACCGTCGACATCGCCGTCCGTCACGCAGATCGCGCAGTAAGTCTTGCCAATCGTATGGTTCTGAAACTGCGCGGAAATCGAGGCGTTGACGGACTCGCGCTTCGTCATTAACAGCGCCCCCGACGTGAGCGCATCCAGACGGTGATGAAGCCCGACATACGGCGATTTTTCGCGCTTTTCGAGATAACGCCGCACGGCGGCAAAGCAGTGATCGCGGTTCGGATCAAGCGTCGCCTGGCTAGGCAACCCGGCCGGCTTGTTGACCACGATGATCACGTCGTCTTCAAAAAGGATGTCTTTTGGGCTCAATTCGATATTTTTCACGGCACACCAATAGAACGGCAGAGTTCGTCAAAATCAATCTTGTCTTTCTTATCGGCAAACCGCGCCTTTCCTTCGGCACAAAGCGCGGCCGCACGCTCGTTATTGCCCCGAATGACGCTGATGACGATATAGTTTCGATAAGTAATTTCGCGCGTTTTGTCATTTCGATAAGCCTCGGCGCAAGCCTGTTCCGCTTCCTCAAACTTCTTGAGGCGCATCAGCGTGCCGCATTCCTGCTGTGACCGCAGCGAAGAAACCGACGTCGCCATCGTGTAAAACGCGAACCCGGTGCCGACAACCGCCAAAAAAGCCAGGAAGCCCGCAAGCCGGATGATCCATAGTTTGGTATAGCCGGTCGTAGACTGGGCTGGCAGCACGAAGCCCGCAAGCACGCCGACGGCAAGCCCCGACGCATGGGCAATATTGTCAATGCCCATGCTGCCGCTGAGGCTGACGACGATGCCGAAGACCATCGTAAAGACGGCCCATTTGATCATGCTGTTCCGGACCTGTTTTGACAGGGACGTGCCCTCGCGATGCGCCGACACCGCAGCAAGCCCGATAAATCCCATCAACGCGCCGCTGGCTCCCGCGACCACGCCAGTGCCGCCCACAAGGTTCGACACGATCATCGAAACCGCGCCAAAAACGACAAAATACACGAGAGTCAGCGCCGCACCATACGCCCGCTCGACATAAGGCGTCACATATCGAAGCGCCATCCCGTTAAACAAAATATGGATAAGACCGAAATGCAGGAAATTCGCCGTGATCATCCGCCACCACACGAATTCGCCGCGCAAATGCCCGCCCCATCGATAAATGACTTCGCCTGGCGGATTGAACAGAACTTCTTTAAGCCCAAAGTCGGGCAGCCTGAAAATGACGACGCTGATAAAAATGAAATAGACGACGATAAGGAACAGCAACACTTTCGTGGCGGGATAGACCCTCGGCATGACCGCCTTGAAAACCCGCCCGATCCTGACTTCGGCCGCCGTCATCTGACGCGCATGGCAATACGGGCACTGCTTTTGACCTATCGCAAGTTCAGCCTGGCACGCATGGCATATTTTAACGTCAGATCGTTGTGTCATTTCGAGGATTTCCGATTATTTCTGATAAAAGAATTCACGCGCTCTCAGCTGCTGAAGTGCCGTAAATAACTGCAAATCGCGGATTGCCGGGAACGGATCGCCGGGCTCGTATTTGCGCTCGGCTTCCTTGTTCAACGCATTTTTATCGTCATTTTCCGCATTCTTTTCATCTTTTTTTACGGGGCCGCCGGGGCCAAGCGCGTTTTCGAGGTCTTTTTCACGCGTGATCGTGCGTTTCTTGACATACATTTCGAGGTCTTCGACTTCCACATCGGGCACAATACCCTGCGCCTGAATACATTTCCCCGACGGCGTGTAATAGCGCCCGATCGTGAGTTTGACGGACGAACCGTCCTTGAGCGTGAAAAGGTTCTGAATGCTGGCTTTTCCAAACGAAGTCTGGCCGACGATCACGGCGCGGCGATGATCCTGCAACGCGCCCGCCACGATTTCGGACGCCGACGCCGAACCCTCGTCGATGAGTACGGCGAGCGGCATATCGAACGCATGTTTGAGCGAAGATGCGTCGTAACTCTGAATGGAAACGCCGTCGCGCCCGCGAGTGCTGACGATATTGCCCGATTTAATAAAGAGATTCGCAAGTTCGACGCCCTCGTTGAGAAAACCGCCGGGATTCTTGCGCAAATCGAGCACGAGCCCCTTCAATCCTTCCGGGCGATAGCTGTTCAGCCGCTCGATTTCGGCTTTCACCTTCGCCGCCGAACCGTTCCCAAACGTCTTCAGCGCCACATAACCGTAATCGAGGTCGAGCATCTGCGCCTGGACGACATCGAGCTGAACCACCGCACGCTCGACGACATAAGTCTGAATCCCCATTTTCCCCGGGTGCTTCATCGTCAGTTTCACTTTGGAACCGACCTCGCCACGAAGCGCCTTGAAGAGCTCATCGAGGCTCATTTTCGACACGTCGCGCCCATCCACGGCGAGTATGATGTCGCCCGATTCGATGCCGGCACGTTGAGCCGGTCCGCCATAAAACGCAGTAATGACGCGGAGTTCATCGCCTTTTAGGCCGACTTCGACGCCAATGCCGACGAACTGCCCGGACGTCCTGTATTCAAAGTCCTTGCGATCCGCCGCCGACATGAAACTCGAATGCGGATCGAGCGACCGAATCATCCCGCGAATCGCGCCGTCCACCATCGCCGAACGATCCGTTTCATCCACGTAATTGCGCTCGACAAGGCTAAGAACCTGGGCAAATGTATCGAGCCGTTCATAAGGCTCTTTCGCATTCTTTTCGGCGTAGCTACTGTTTTGCGAAACCATGCCGATGCCCGTTCCGAGCAGGAGCGCCACGATACAGGCCGCTATTGTTTTCTTCTGCATATTTCTTAGATAGATGTTTAGAGAGACGTTCCATGGAACGTCTTTACTTTGGAACGTCTTTACAAGGGAGACAGTGGGGTGGGCGGCCCGTCTATTGCGTTGCAATACGACGGCCGGCGCTGGCTATTGCATACGCCAGCGCCCCTTTTTGGCGATTAGAAGAACGACGCATTAGAGCATTCGCGACAATAGGTACGGCGTTTCATCGTCAAAGCACCGCAGGCATCGCAACGCTTAAAGAAGGGATCGACGGGCTCAGTTCCAAGCGGCGATTTCGGTGCATCCCGAACGATAATTCCAATGCCCGAAACTTCCTTAAACACAGGCAATTCCTGATAGATGAACAGGTTCAGCGCATTCAGGATTTTGCCATAGCCATCGGACACACGGGTATAGCACTCGCGAGCTTTTTCGCTATTTCCAAGGAGTTCTTCGACAATGCCGAGGCACATCACGACCTGCGGATCGTCGCGAAGCTCCAACGGGATGGCGTGAATGGCATCGAGCGCCTTTTGGGGCAGGTTCATCGCGACAAAGACTCTTGGTTTGAGCAACCAGGCTTCGAGTTCCTGGGCGGCAGTATGGTTTTTCTGCGCTTTTGTGGCCTGATCGAGGGCACAGCCAAAATGCCCAATGGCGAGGTAGGATTCGCAGAGGAGCAGGGGAATGCGCTGATCGTTTGGAGCGGCCTTTTGGGCCACGAGGAGATCGTCGATGGCTGCATCCGGGCGTTTCATGGCGAGGTAACATTCTGCTCTCTGGCATCGAAGGCTGGGATCATCCGGGGATGTTTCGAGGGCTTGTGTGAATTGTTCGAGCCGTTCTTCGTTGCTCGCCGAGGCATGGTCGAGAACGAGGGAAAGCCGCTTTTCGATCTTGATGGCGAGTTCACAGGACGGATCGATGGCGATCGCACACGTGGCATCGTAACATGCCTGACGCACGCAACCGGCAGCTTCGCGAATAATGGCGCGTTCGCACAGCGCCTCAACGGCATCGGGATCACTGGGACTGATATCGATGAGCAATTTATCGGCATCGTCCATACGGCCGACGAGGCGAAGTGCACGGGCGTGCAAAGCCCGAATTTCGGGCGCCGCGCCGCCTTCTTCATACTTCTCGATCAAATCGAGTGCCTCGGCGGGGTGTTCGTAAATCATGGCTTCGACTTTATCCTTGAACGAACTCGTCGATTCGCGGATCAAGCCGCGCTCGCTGAGGCTGTCGATGGCATGGCGAGCCATGTTCGCGAGTTCCTGGCCTTTGCACACGCGTTCGATCTGCTCGAGCGCCGCGCCGGCATCGGGCGTTTCGATAAATTCAAGGCCATGAACAATGCCCTCTCGCGTGGCATCGTTGGCCGATGTAAAGTATTTGTCGCGGAGTTCGCTCATCGCCGACGTCGCATCGGGATATGCCAGAACGAGCAGAATCGCATAAATTCTGCGTTCCATGTCCGACTGCGACATATCGTAGAACTCGCCAAGTTTTTCAGGCGTAAGCGGTTCCATGTACTGCCCGAGGGCGACGCCAATTTTCTTTGAAATATCGCCCGTCAGTTCGAGGCGCATCGCGCCGATTTCCTGATAAAACTTGATGGCAACCGTATTTTCTTTATCCGGCGTTTCAAAGCAGAGAACGACAGACCCCTTGGGACGTTCCGAGGCAGGAGTTTGCCGAAATCCCTGACTCTGAAGAACATGGGCCACGAGCCCGAGTTCCTGTTGCGGTATCTGAGAAGCGATTAAAAGAACCGATGTTTTAGACATAGAAACCACCCTTCAGTGCGTGTTAGTTTTTTCGCTCTGTTAAACAAGCGTGGATGTGCGCTTTTTTTATGGGTATGCGCTTTTTTGACCTCACCCGCCGCATACGCGGCACCCTCTCCCACTGGGAGAGGGAACTTGGTTCGCTTACGCTCACCCGAATTTGCATCATCAAAGCCATTTGTATCCACAGTGGTTGAACAGAGCTTAAATAATTACACGATAGCAATGAGCTCGACATCGAAGACGAGCATTCCGGCCGGTGCGCCAGGTCTGCCTTTGTAGGCAAGGTTTTCGGGAATCCAGAAACGACGTTTTTCGCCTTCGACCATGAGCTGCACGCCTTCTGTCCAACCAGCAATGACCTGATTGAGGCCAAAGACGATGGGTTCGCCGCGCACGACACTGGAATCGAACATGGCACCATCGGTCGTCCACCCCGTGTAATGAACGCGAACGCGGCTCGTCGCCGTAGGATGTTTTGTACCGGTTCCCGGCTGGAGAATGACAGATGCAAGCCCCGTCTTTGTAAAGATTGCATTCGAGGGAGGCGCGGCGACATCGTCGGGAGCCGCAATTGGAGCCGGTTCCGGTTTGACTTCGTGCACCGTGACCGTAAAGACGAGCGTTCCGGGGAGCTGTCTTCCCCTGGGATCGACGCCGGATTCCTGCGGAACCCAGGCTATCAGTTCGTCACCCTCGTGGGCATTGACCAGAACTTCGCGGAATCCTGGGAACAAGGCTTTGACAGGCCCTGTCAGCGGCTCGCCGGATTCGACCGACGAATGGAAACGCATCTGTGTGGCCTTGTGCCACCCCGTGAAATCGATCGTCACGATATCCGTCGGTTTGATGAGTTCGGTACCGGAACCGCGCTTTGTAATGGCATAAGAGATACCGTTTTTGAGGTTCACGGCATCGGGAGTCGGATCGAAAGCGGGTTTGTCTGGCGTCACGATATCGATGATTTCGAAGTCGAATACGAGCGTGCCCTGCGGTGCGCCCGGTACGCCTTTATAAGCGAGTTCTTCCGGAATCCAGCATCGAATCTTCTCGCCAGTGCGACCTAGCTGAAGCGCCTCGCTCATGCCGGGAATGAGGCCGTCGATCGGAAACGTCGCAGGCACGTTCGAGGGAACGCTGGAATCGAACATTTTACCGTCCGTCGTCCAGCCGGTGTAATGGATTTTAACCCAATCGGTCGCTTTGACCGGTTTGCCGGATTCGCAGGTCTGATGAATGACGTAAGAAATACCGGAATCTGTTTTAAGGGCATGGGAAGGAGCCGCCGCGACATCGGCTGGTGCGGGAATCTGTTGAGCCATATTGTTTTCTGGGGGTTAAATATGAAAAAAAGGCGCTGCACACGAGCGCCTGACGAATATGAAGGGAATGCCCCAACCAGGGCAATCCCTTTGTGGATAGTTCAATAATCAGGAATTACTTGATTTCGAGGAGTTCGATTTCGAAGCAAAGCGTGCCGGCAGGAGCGCCCGGCTGGCCTTTATAGGCGAGTTCTTCGGGAATCCACACGACGCGTTTTTCACCGACGACCATGAGCTGAACCGCTTCGGACCAACCAGGAATGACAGCATTGAGCGGGAACTCAATGGGCTCACCACGGGCAACACTCGAATCGAACATCACGCCATCGGTCGTCCAGCCGGAATAGTGGACTTTAACCGTGCTTTCGGGTTTGGGATGTTCGGTACCGGTTCCCGGCGTGGTGATACGCCAGGAAATGCCGGACTCTGTTTTCTGAGTATCGGCACCGGGGGCGGCGACATCGGCAGGCGCTTTGGGCAACGGCGTGGCAGTCTGGACCGTTACTTCGAAGATCAACGTGCCCGCGAGTTCGCCATTCGGAGAAATGCCGAGTTCCTGCGGAATCCACATCTGAATGACATCGCCGACATGGGCATTCGGAAGGACGGATTTCCAGCCCGGGAACATCGAGTTGACGGGAGCCATCAGGGGTTCGCCCATTTCGGCAGAAGTCTGGAAACGTTTGCCGTCATTCTGCGTCCAACCACTGAAGTCGAGGGCGACGAGGTCGGTCTCGTCGAGTTTCCGAGCGGCTGGATCGTTTTTCACGATGCGATATGCGACACCGTTATCCAATTTGACGGCATCTTCGGGGATATCTTTCGGCGGCATGACGGGATTGATGACATCGACGATTTCGTATTCGAAAACGAGCATGCCAGCGGGGGCACCCGGACGGCCGTTATAAGCGAGTTCCTGGGGAATCCAGGAATGAATCTTCTCGCCCTTTTTGGAGAGAAGAATGACTTCTTTCATGCCGGGAATGAGGTGATCGAGGCCGAATGTGACCACGTTTTCGAGGCTGGAATCGAAGGTTTTTCCATCGGTGGTCCAGCCGGTATATTTCATTCTCACGATGGAATCGTCGGTGATTGCGGTGCCGGCATCATTCGCGACGATTTTTTTATAGGAAGCGCCGGACACAGTTTTGAGCGCATCGGCGGGAGGAGCGGCGACATCGGCAGGAGGCGGAATCTGCGGGCCCTGTGGGGGTTCTGGAACTGCCTCGGATTCAGCAACAACGACGGCGTTGGGATCGACTGCGGGTGCGTTGGGATCGACTGCGGGTGCATTGGGATCTGCAGTAGGAGCAGCTACAACAGTGCCATCGGCGGCAACTGTGCCATTGGCAGCAGGTGCGGCA
>JAZODZ010000278.1:0-5749 GCA_045597285.1 Myxococcota bacterium | reverse complement strand
GATCCGACTTCGGGGCGATGATGGCTTCGGGATCATAAGGCGAATCGGGGTTTGTAATGAAGTCGTAGCGTTCAGATTTGTTTTTTGCGCCGAAGAGCAACTCGCTTTGATTGAGCGAGGTGTGCAGCCAAAAACTGCCGGCATTGGCGTCAATGCTCATCATGCCACGCGATGACACGGCCAGGCTGTGCGTCTCACCACTGAAAAAATGATTCCTGACCATCCCGGTTGCCGTGTCTTCGTTCATCGCCTCGATATCGATTTCAATGACGGCAGTGGCGTTCCAGTAGGGCGAATAGAGTTTGTCGTTCCACGCGACGATGGGCGTGCTGCCATGGAGTTCGCCGGCATAAAACTCATCGAACGCGCTGTCCGGCGTGATGAAGCCGTCTCCGGTAACGACGATCGTAACGCCATCGCGCACGGCGCGGAGTTTCCGATAATCCCAGAAGAAGAGCCAGCCGTCTTTTTCGGCAAAATACGTATAATCGAAGAGTTTGAGCTTGATTTCCAGCGGGTTGCGCGAATTGGGTATGCCATCGTCATACGTCCCGGCTATCGGTTCAAGCCGCGAGGATAACAGCGATTCAGGCGATATGCCGTTCCAGGACAGGTAAAAAATGCGGTTGGCGAGCACGATGTAAAAACCGCCGTTTGTCCGGTGCAGACCGCCGAAAAGCTGAAAACTGACGGACTGAAGTGCAACACCGGCCTCAGGAATGACTGCGTTTTTGGGCAGTGCATCGCCGACGACGGCAGTCTGACCGGTGTCTACGTTGAACCAGAGGAGGCTTTGGCCTGGCATGGCCAGGATGTACCAGCTATCGTCTGCCCGAATTATCTCGCACCCCCACGCATCGGAATATACGGGCGGAAATGCTGAAAAATCAAAGAGTGTGCGTTGCGTTCCGGTCTTCAAGTCGAGTTCGACGACATGCCGTGTGCCGCTGTCGGCGTACAGGATTACGTCGTCGGACAAGTTTATCATCGCCGTCGGATGGTAAGCGGCCGGAACGGCTTCCGCGGCATCTTCGGGGGCCTGATAAAAAATGCCGGTCTCTGTTTTGTGATAGCGCCTTGCGTTTGGCCACGGTTCGAGATCCGAACAGGCACTCGCCAAAATCGAAACGATGGCCAGAAATAGCAGATATTGGGATTTCATGAGTTTGTTGAAAACAATCGAGGCATAGAATTTTTGGAGTTGCGTTTCAAAGCGCACACGAGGTGTACAATACCACAATCTTATCATCAAGCTCTTAGCTTCGACGCATTTATTGCAGCCCATGATTTTGCCCGCCGTGTTGAACATCGTCTCGAGGATATAGAGCTGGAGTTTGGCCGAGAACCATGAACTCCAGGTCTGTGGAATGCCGACCTGCGTGTTGATATATTCCTGATAGTCGAGCCATTCGTAGAACGGCGTGAGTTTGACGCGAATGCCGCGTGACTGGAGCTGGTCGATGACGAAGTCGTTCGCGAATGGATCGCAACGAACATAGATTTCGCCCGTGACGATGACTGTCGGGAGATCGCCCGGCTTGCGCAGGGCACGGAAAGCCGTGGCGGCATCGGTGAGGAACTTGCGGAGCCCGTAAAACCGGCCGAGCGCGATTTCGCGGGCTGCACCGGCGAGCGAACCGTCTTCGGCGGCTTTCGACTCGAGGAGATCGTCGAGTTCCTGGGCAAGTTTCTCGTAGAGCGCGTCGACGGCCCCTTTCTGAATTTCGGCAGGCCGCGCATCGTATCGCATCGAGAGCAGCAAATCTGCGGCGACGAAACCGCAATAGGCGAGCGCGACAGTGCCGCCGGGAATGCCTTCGAAGTAGTTGTTGTCGGACGGCGACCAGACATCGATGCGCCCATCGAGTCCGAGGCGTTCCATCGTGATCTTGTGCAGATGGTTTGTGTCTTGCTCGCTCTATTTCGAATCATCTGAGCAACTACAAAATAGGGTAGCAGCAATCAGTATCGGGAAAATGCGCAGAATTCGGTGGGTTGATTTATGTAGATGTGTGTGGGGGCTTGTTCATCGGCTTTGCGCAGCTGCGGCAGGACTGTCATCTGACGCCGGTTTTTCGGCGATTTGAGTGTCGGCCGCAGATTCTGCAGGTTTGGCATCCTGCGCTGGTTCCGCAGATTTCTTGCCGCATGCACTCAAAGCCAAAAGCGCAGCCAGAATACAAAGGGTAAGCGTGAATATACGGTTTTGAGGCTGAAATGATTTCATTGCGTTCACATCTTCTATTTCTTCCGTTTCGTCTTGGTTAATGTGTTTTTCTTTTTCTCCGGCCTGGCTTTTTGAGGCACCGGTTTATTCAATCCGACCATTTCCGCCACGAGCTCGTATGGATTTCCAATGTATGACGAAAACTTATTGCCCTGATAGTTTCTAAAAACTTCTTCGTTTCTTTGAATCGTCTTTCTGGCGATATCAATACATTCAGAGAAATCGATTTCAAACGGTCTGCCATAAAAAGCACTCGTCAGTATGTAGCCGTGTATGGTCATCAGCGCGCCATAAACGGATACGATATCGTCGGTATTGGCGAGCTCCTGGACGTATTGTTTGATACGATTCGGCAAGTCATGATCGCCCTCTTGATAAAGCGGTAAAATACAGTCTCGCCATAAAACCTGGTCATCTGTGAGCCCAATCATAAAGGAATCGCGTTCGCAGAAGATGATTTTGTTGTTGTAACATTCGATTTCGCGACCGGCTGCCATGGCCTTTTTATAGGTATCCAAATGTGACATATGTATTTACCTCCCGCTACATCCATGACCTGAATACAAAACACGCGACTGCGGCTATTGCAAAAATAATGAAGACTACAAATGACACGATCATGTGTCTATGCATACGGGCATACATATCCGAACCACCGTCATGCGTATGATAGTATGCAAAACGCTGCAAAGCTGCATATAATAATGCGATAACCGAGATGACAATACTGATAATTCCAAGGATGAATAATACTTATGCATCATCGTCATCGTCGTCATCAAAGTCATATTCCTGCGCAGCGTCGTAACCTGCGTTTGCAGATCGAATCATCCACTGCTTGCCTTCGGCCTTCTTTTCAGGGTCTGAACTTTGTAGTAAAGCGCCACCAACATTGTACATGGCCTCCGGAATGCCCTGTTCTGCCGCTTTGAGGAACCATTCGAACGCTTTTACAGAATCTCGCTCCACGCCTCGCCCAGCGCCATACATGTGCCCCAGCAGAAATTGCGACATTGCATGTCCGCCTTCAGCCGCAAGCGTGAGGAATTTCAAGGCTTTTTCCAAATCCAGCTCAAGTTTTCCCCAACCAAAGTAATATTGGTTGCCAAGATAGGCTGCGGCCTCGATGTTGCCGCCCTCGGCCATTTCAATCGCCAATTGTAGTTTCTCTGCTTCCATTGTTTTTTCCTTTGATGATGGATGGTATGGCGCGGGCTATCGGCCAAAGGCCGATACGCCCTGCGAGCTCGCTTTGGGGCGGCCACGCAGTGCCGCCCCTACAGCTCGCTTTTGCGCGTGTCGTGACACGTGTCTGCGAGCCGTATGCGCAAGAGACGTGCGGTCCGCATTTCTTTTGCGCATAGGCGTACGCATAAAAATTCTTCTTTAACAAAAATTTTCAAGTGTGCCAACGGGTTAATCAATTTTAGCCACGTAATTTTTGCAGAACTTCTCAGTTTCAAATTTCGGAGTATGTGCTAAAATGGTTATGCGAAGAATTTTTCCACGTACGGAGGGAGTATGGTGAAGGAAATGACTAGAGGAATTGTGATTAGACCGTCTGGAAAGGTCGAAAATTTGAATCATTTTGGGGAAACTGTCTTTCTACTTACTGCAACTATATTAATAACATAATCAAAAATAAAGTATCGCCTGACGTTTCGATGTACAACGCTCGACATTTCTTTATATCAGAAATATTCAGACGCACAGAATCAGAGTTTTGGGCAGAAGTGTTTACGCACGAAGGAAGAAACACAAATCAAAGACACTACCTTCACCCAGAGCAAAAGAAAGCCGATGAAATACTCACCGACTATATGAACTCTTTAGAGGAAGCTATAAACAAATATGAAATAACGAAGGCGTATATGTCTGTGTTTAATATAGATATTAACGAGACCCAGAACTAACAACAAACAAGAAGGAGAATAGGCGTAAGTAACAAACTTCAAATCAATTGGACAGTAGGTGGTGAATGCTTTGCGAAGAATTTCACACCGGAAACAAAAGATGAAGCAATCAAACTGTTCGATGAGAATGTTAAGAAGGCAGAAGAAAAATTCGGTGCTGAAATGATGCGATATATCGGCGCTGACTGTACAATCTTTCTTATGCAGTTCGAGAATATGGTCGATGAAAGCGTAATCGCCGACGCAAGGGTTAAGCGGCCGCTTCATTCTTCTCGGGCGGCGCATTGCCGAAGAAACGCTTCGTGGCGAAGACCGTGCGGATTACGGCTCGCAGGTCATCAAAGAGCTTTCAAAATCACTCACTGAGATTTATGGAAGCGGATTTGACGCCTCTAACCTGTATAAGTTTGTTCAGTTTTACAAATCGTTCCCAGACATTTTAGACACAGCGTGTCGAAAATCTCGGTTGCTCTCATGGTCGCACTATCGCTTGCTTTTGCGCGTTTTAGATGACAAGGCGCGCGACTGGTATGCCAAGGAGGCACTGACCGAAGGGTAGAGCGTCCGTACACTGGATCGGAACATCGCATCCCTGTATTACCAGCGACTGCTCATGTCACAAAACAAAGCCCCCGTCGAGGCTGAGATGAAGAAGCCTTGGCGCGGGCCTTTACATGATTATTCGCCTCGCGTATGCGCGCAGACCGAAGGTCGAGCACATAGCGAGGCGATAGGCGGGCGTATCGGCAACGCCGATAGCCCGCGTCCATCGTGGTAGGCGCGTGTCGTGACACGCGCCCGCAGGGCGTATCGGCAACGCCGATAGCCCGCGTCCCAACGCGTTATAAAATTATTTTGCGTTTCGAATCGGCAAACCTCTGACGAGTTCCTTGAGGAAATCTTTGGCGATTTCGAGCTTCGTTTCTTCGTGAACGGGATTGAGTTCGCGCCGTTTTGCGCGTTCCGCGAAGCGTTCACGCACTTCATACACGAAATGTTCAATCGTGACGGGATCAACCGGATCGCCGTTGAGATGAAGCGTTTCGGAATGCAGCCCCATCGTTTCGGAGACGTGGAAGAACTGGGCCTCGGCAATCTTGCTCGGCATACATTCGTGCGGCCCCAGGGCCAGAACGGCATCGATTTCGTTGTCATTCCACTCGCAGATGGCACCGCCGAGCGTGAGGCCGGCTTCGCCTTCGAGCTGATAACGGACGAAATCTTCGGCAACTTCGAGCTGATCCTTGGCGCGATGAAGTTTCTTCCAGCCCATGATTTTGCCCGCCGTGTTGAACATCGTCTCTAGGATATAGAGCTGGAGTTTGGCCGAGAACCATGAACTCCAGGTTTGTGGAATGCCGACCTGCGTGTTGATATATTCCTGATAGTCGAGCCATTCGTAGAACGGCGTGAGCTTGACGCGAATGCCGCGTGACTGGAGCTGGTCGATGACGAAGTCGTTCGCGAATGGATCGCAACGAACATAGATTTCGCCCGTGACGATGACCGTCGGGAGATCGCCCGGCTTGCGCAGGGCACGGAAAGCCGTGGCGGCATCGGTGAGGAACTTGCGGAGCCCGTAAAACCGGCCGAGCGCGATTTCGCGGGC
>JAZODZ010000277.1:0-16758 GCA_045597285.1 Myxococcota bacterium | reverse complement strand
ATCAGAATTATACAAAGCTGGGATTGAAGGTGATAAAAAGAAATATTATGAAACAGATGATTTTCCAGGCATGCCATGGCGATATCATGATTTAACAAAGCAAACGACAGCATCCGAAAGACCTAATAGTTATTTTACAATTGTAAATCCTAAAAATGGGAAAAGATATCCGCCAGATATTAATAGGACTTGGTGTGTTACCGAAGATACTTTTGTAGAATATTACAAGAGTAATAAAATTATTTTTCCAGGCGATTATTCTTTTTTAAAAATTAAAAAGCCAGTCATGCGTTACTGGAAAGAAGATGATATAAAAAAAGCTGGAGATGATTTTGGTAAGGTCGCGGTAAGCACAAAATTACCTGATTATATTGGTATGTCTGAAGATGGTACAAAAGAAATTACAGAATTATTTGATGAAACTAAAGTGTTTAATTTTCCAAAACCTGTTACTCTGATTAAGTTTATGCAGCAAATCTCAACTAGAGAAAATGATATTATTCTTGACTTTTTCTCGAATAGCGCGACGACGGCACATTCAGTGATGCAGCTCAATGCCGAAGATGGTGGTAACCGTAAATATATTATGGTGCAGTTACCAGAACCCTGTGAAGAAAAGAGTGAAGCTTATAAGGCGGGTTATGAAAACATCTGTGAAATTGGCAAAGAGCGTATTCGCCGTGCGGGTGATAAAATATTAAACGAACATCCAGAGTGTAAAGGAAAACTGGATGTTGGTTTCAAAGTCTTCAAGCTGGCCAAGTCGAATATGACACATTGGCGTTTTGAATCAGAAGTGCAGTCCAATCAGACCGAATTAGAGGCAAAGCTGATTCAATCGTTGTCGCGTGCGAATAATCAGATCGTTGAGGGGGCAAAGCCAATCGATGTGATTTACGAATGGCTGCTCAAACTAGGCATGAATACGCTTGATCAACGCATCGAGAAGCGAACTGTGGTTGGCAAGACGGTGTATCTGGTCAACGGCGGTGCATTGATGGCCTGTATGGATGATGGTCTGGACGAAGACTGGGCGATGGGGTTGGTTGATTTGCACCGAGAAATCTTTGACGAGGACGAAGATGAGTCGGTGGGTTGGTATGTCTTGACCGCAGATTATGCTTATGACAGCGATCAGGATAAGATTAATACCTTGCAGATGCTGATGGCACACGGGTTAAAGAAGAGCCATTTTGTGTTGGTATAGGGGGGACAATCCATGAAATTCATATATGATCCGGATTTGGCGTATCAGAAACAGGCGGTGCAGTCGGTGGTCGATTTGTTCAAGGGATTTCGTCCAGACGAGCGATTTGGACAGTTTAGCATGCCGCAGTCGGTGATTGATAACGTCGAGCGCAGTGGATATGGCAACAGTTTGATGGGTATTTCGCACGAACAGCTGTTGGCGAATCTTCGGGACGTACAGACGCGGAATGAGATTGCAGTGTCAGATAAACTGGAGACTCGCCTTGAATACGATATCGAAATGGAGACTGGTACGGGCAAGACGTATGTGTATTTGCGTACGATTTATGCACTGCATAAGGCTTATGGGCTGAACAAGTTTGTGATTCTGGTTCCGACACGACCGATTCGTGCGGGCGTGACCAAGACGATTCAAACGACGAGAGACCATTTTAAGACCGATGTCGAGGTGTCGAAGGGCGTTTTGTGCGATTTTCTGGTTTATCACGATGAGACGAAAGCCAAAACGGGTAAGCCCAATGCAGAGATGGGCAAGGTACGCACATTTATACAGAATGGGCATTTATCTGTGCTTGTCATGACAGTTCAATCGATTAACAAGGCAAATAATACATTGTGCAAACCGCAGGAAACATTCAACGGCAGTAAACCGATTGAATTGCTTGCCAAGACGCAGCCTGTGGTGATCGTCGATGAACCGCAGCGCGTGCTTGGTAAAGATGAGAATTCGGCATCACAACAGGCGGTTTATGCGTTGGATCCAGCATTTGTGCTGCATTATTCGGCGACGCATGTCAAAAAACATCATCTTGTGTACCAGCTGGGGCCTGTTGAGAGTTATCAGCAACATCTTGTCAAAGAAATTGAGGTTGTCGGTTTCAAACTGAATCACACGCCGAATCAGGGATTTTTGAATCTGATTTCGACAGATATCGACAATAAGAGTGCGACAATCGGATGTTATAAACTGGATACCAAACTTAAAGCGCAGCAAGTAAGCGTTACGCTGAAACAACGAGAAGATCTCGAGCAAAAAACTGGAAATTCTGTATATCATGATTTAGTAGTTGAGAATATATCTTTTAAAAATGGCGATGAATATGTATCGTTTGCAAACGGGACTGTTTTACGAAAAGGATGTCCGTTTAAAGATATATCAGATTATCTGGTACGGCTGCAGATTCGTCGAACCATACAGGAGCATTTGCAAAAAGAAGCAATATTGATGCCTTTGGGCATTAAGGTGCTGAGCCTGTTCTTTATTGATGAAGTTGCCAAATACCGCGAGGAAGACGGTGGGCGCAATGGTGTTTATGCCAATATTTTTGAAGAAGAATATAAAAATGCGATTTGTGATATTGGTTATCTTGAAACGCATAATCGTTACTGGAAAGACAACGAATTGAAAGCTTTTCATAATGGATATTTCGCGAAAGACAAGAAGAGTGGAAAAAATATCAATTCGACTTGGTCTGAAAAGACAACTGGCAAAAGTAAAGATTATTCAGAAGAAGATGCCGCTGCGATTCAAATGATATTGAATGATAAAGAAAAGCTATTGGATTTAAAGACGCCACTGAGATTTATCTTTTCACACTCTGCTTTGCAAGAAGGCTGGGATAATCCGAATGTATTTCAGATTTGTACATTGGCAGACAATAAGAGCGAGACTTCGAAGCGGCAACGGATTGGACGCGGAATGCGTCTGGCCGTGAATAAACGGGGTGAGCGTGTGTATGATGATAGTGTAAATATACTGACGGTAATTGCCAATGAATCGTATGAATCTTTTGCTGAAAAACTTCAAAGAGAT
Organism: Myxococcota bacterium; assembly: GCA_045597285.1. Taxonomy (GTDB): domain Bacteria; phylum Myxococcota_A; class Bradymonadia; order UBA4248; family UBA4248; genus UBA4248. Next base: position 13,736 of record JAZODZ010000277.1, on the reverse strand, counting down.
TATGAAAATGATACAGGTATTAAATTTGGTAAAATTACAAAAGATATACTATCGATGATATCGAAGGCTGTTTATATCGATGAATCCGGTCAAAAACATGAACTGGGTGAAGAAGGTACAAAGCAAGTAACGGACTATTTGATAAAAGAAAAGTACATCGAATCGGATGGAACGATCAAACCAAAACTCCGCGAAGCAATTAGACGTCGTGCACTGACGCTTCCCGAAGAATTTGCACCCTATGCCGATTATATAGCGTCTAAAATTAGTTTGGCATGCGGTGTTGTGCCACGCAATCGCGATACACGTCATACGGTTTCAGCCAATAGAAATGTAAAATCCAGTGCAGAATTCCGGGCATTGTGGAATCGCATCAAACAAAAGACGAGCTGGCGCGTTAAATTCGATTCAGAGGATTTTGTTAAGAAATGTGCAAATGAATTGTCGATTGTCCTTGACTGCATTCCCGAGCTGAAGGCGGAAATAAGCAAGGGTGCGCTAGACATTACGCACAGCGGGATTCGTGCGACTCAGAAAGGCAAAACCAAAGGTGAAGTTATCCACGATTTTGCGGCACAGAAATATCCCGATATTATTTCGGAAATTGAAAATGAAACGCATCTCAAGCGCAAAACCATTGTTGAAGCCTTGATCCAGAGCAAGACTTTGAGCGGATTTCTGATATTCCCACAGCTCTATATCAGTAAATCGCTCGAAGTGTTCAAAGATGTGCTTTCGTCGTATGAAATCGACAATATCGATTATTTCATACTGGACGGCGAATTTATGGATGATACCGAATTTTTTAAGGAAAGAAGTTTTCACGAAACGCTACAATCTGTCAAACGAGATAAAAGCGCGAAATCGCTGTTCAACTGGATCGACTGTGACAGCGATGTCGAGAAGCAACTGGCGGATCATTTCGAAGACTGGGAACGCGTTAAAATGTATGCAAAACTGCCGGAAACATTTGTCATTTCTACACCTATCGGAACTTATAATCCAGATTGGGCCGTGGTGTGTGCCTGCGATAATCAGCCAGATCGCATGTATTTTGTGTTTGAATCCAAAGGGACAACTTTGAGCCGTGATTTGCGCCCCGAGGAACGCGAAAAGATATCATGTGGTAAAAAGCATTTTGAAGCAATTGATGTCGAGTATTTCTTTGGGGATATTGGCATGGCTAAGGATAAGCTGATGTAAGGTATAGTTGATAAAGCCACCATTTCTGCGGGCGAATTGCCCGCGTCCCCAGGTAGGGCTATTTCTTCCCCACTTGCCCGCACCATTCTGATGTGCTATTCAGGTTTTGCGAGGCATATCGCGTCGGCGAATGGAGGGGTGATTTATGGAGCGACAAACGGTGGATGATGTAGATTTCGACGACAACATTGGCGGTTTATCCGACGATGAGTTGACGTATCGTTTTCGTGAGGCCATTCGAATCGAGAATGAAATTAAGCGAATCAAAGGTGTGCCTATCGCTGGATACGACGTGTCTTTGAAAAAGCCTTATCTGGAGTACCCGGATGGACGTCGTGAATACTACTAAGAAACCTGAGATAATGGTGTTTGCGGGTCCAAACGGAAGTGGGAAAAGTAGCATAACGAGGCTTGCTAAGCTTGTTGGGGTCTATGTCAATGCTGACGATATTCGAGCTTCTTTAGGATGCTCAGATATGGAAGCGGCAGTGTTCGCTACTGAAAGGCGTATGTCGTTAGTCAAAGAACATGCTGATTTCACATTTGAGACTGTGCTTTCTACAAAACGCAATTTTGAATTATTGCATATGGCAAAGAGTGAAGGTTATTTTATTCGTTGTATTTATATTCTCACGACAGATAAAGAAATCAATGTTTCTCGCGTTCATGCACGTGTTCTCAACGGCGGTCATAGCGTTCCCGATGACAAGATTAGAGTCAGATATGATCGAGCATTATCGCTTATTCCTGAGTTAGTCCCTGTATGCGATATCATGCATATCTATGACAATACGCTTGAACCGTTCAGAATTTTTAAAAAGCGCAAAGATGTATATATGTATTGGGAAAATGCTTTTTGGAATCGCAATAGAATCGAGCATCTGACAGGCATTGTATTTTGATTGTTTGCAGCGTATAGCTACCTCGCTATGCGCCACAAGCGCATAGGCGAGTGCAATTTCATTTCTTCCAGTTTGCCCAGAGCGTCCAAAGCAATACGCATAACACCATTGTAGCGATACCGATCCATGGGCTCCACGAGAGTGGAAGGTTAAAGCCGATTTTGGCAATGGAGATATAGCTGATGCAGACGCCCGTCATAAAGCATGCGGGAATCAGAGTGATGAGATGATATTGTTTTTTTCCGTTATTAAACAGATAGACCGTGGCTGCCCACAACGTAAACACAGCGAGTGTCTGATTGGCCCAGCCGAAATAACGCCAGATGATGTTGAAACCGTCTTCGTATGCGACATTGAACCAGAGAAGGACGCCAGCGATGATGAATAGCGGAATCGCGAGGAAAATGCGGTTACCAAGGGGTTTTTGGTTGATTTTAAAGAAGTCTGCCAAGATGAGGCGTAAGCTACGGAAAGCCGTGTCGCCACTTGTGATAGGAGCGGCAACGACGCCAAGAACAGCCAGTATTCCGCCAACGATCCCCAGCCAATCCTTCGAAACCAGGGTAACGACGGCAGGCGCGGATGCAGAAGCTGAAGCCCCGACAGCATCAGCCCCACCTGCATAGAAAAAGTAAGATGCAACGGCGGCCCAGACAAGTGCCACAATGCCTTCCGTAATCATCGAACCATAAAAGATAGGACGACCATTCTTTTCATTGGCGAGGCAACGAGCCATGAGGGGACTCTGCGTGCCATGAAATCCGCTGATAGCACCGCACGCAATGGTAATAAACAGGCACGGGAAGATCGGATTATCCGCCCCGGCACGATTGCCGAGACCATCCCATATTTCAGGAATAGCAGGCCAGTGCGTGAACAGACAAACCATCAGCGCCGCTGCCATAAACAGCAGAGCAGAGGCAAATATAGGATATAATTTTCCTATAATTTTATCGACGGGAAGAAGCGTTGCAATAATATAATATCCAAAGATAGCCAGTACCCATAACATTATCGACATCTGACTGCCGTCGCCAACCATGTCGCCAAGTATAAGAGCCGGACTATAGACAAATACAGTCCCAACGAGCAAAAGCAGGATTATCGAGAATATAAGCATAAGCTTCTGGGTTCGTTTGCCCAGATAGATGCCTACAATTTCCGGCAAACTGGCTCCGCCATTGCGCACAGAAAGCATTCCGCTCAAATAATCATGAACCGCACCGGCAAATATGCATCCGAAAACGATCCAGAGGTAAGATGAAGGCCCGAACTTGGCCCCCATGATGGCACCGAAGATAGGGCCCGTGCCGGCAATATTCAAAAACTGGATCATGAAAACTTTCCAGTTCGGCATTTGGATAAAATCAATGCCGTCCGATTTGGTAGCGGCAGGGGTCTGCCGGCTGCCATCCGGCCCGAAGACTTTTTCCACAAATTTCCCGTAAAGGAAATAACCGGCGATAAGCGCAAAAATGCTAAGAATAAATGAAATCATGCCACTTTACGGTTTAGAAAGTCATTTGATAAATGCCAAAAAGCCATCCACTTGTGCCTGCAACGCCTTCTTTGCGTCATCGCTGATAATCAGCTTGTCTGAGCCGAAAGATTCTCCACCGAGGGCAACGCCGTTGCCTTCTTCAAGATATAATTGCACACCGAGAAATCCCAACAGTTCTGCGAGTTTTTTGCGAGCATGGACAGCAGCCGATTTGCCGGCTACCCCACTGATGGTTGCCTTTCGGCCACGAACAACGGTTGGAGTAGCATAATCGTTGCGCACGACAGGGCGCGACAGCCAATCCAGGGCATTCTTGAGCAGGCCGGGATAGCTTGCATTGTATTCCGGCGTCACAATCCAAAGAGCATCGACTTCTGCTACCGAAGCACGCAAGCGTGTAACGGCTTCCGGTGCAGGATATTCCATATCCTGGTTCAGCATGGGGATATCTGAATAATCCAAAACCGAACATTCGGCACGGTCTCCAATGATGTTCTTGATTTCATCCGCAAGCTGCTTGTTGAAAGAATTCATCCTTGCTGAACCGACAATAAATAATATACGCGACATGATTTCTCCTTTTCTCTCAGAGTCCACTTATACCATTGGGATGTAAACTCTGGCGTAACCTTTCACTCACAAATTTCTGAATTGCCTGGTCTTATTAAAACCAAGCAATAGGTAGCAATAATGCAAAATAAAGAGTTGCCGGGATGATGTCAATGTGAATCTCTGGCATGGTGGCGCTCCATGCAACGACTTACTGTTCCTTTCAGAGCATTGCGAACAATATGATGCAACCCAAAGAGCAGACACGAGGCGTGCATACGCCTCGTGTCTGCTCTATTTTATTGTTTTATTGTTCGCTAGTTTGCGATGGTGCTGAATCCGCTGCATTATTTTGTTCCGCCTGCCGAATCTTTTCAAGTCGGGTATGCGCCTCTTCTGTAAATTTTGTTTTCAAGCTATATTCTTGAGCTTTTACTTCAATACTTTCATAAAACGATACGGCCTTCTCATTGAATTTAGATGCAAAATCTTTTATCGTCGAAACAAATACTTCTCTAACATCATCTTGCAATTTCATTTTATCGATTGCAGAACTATTAATAAACTCAATAAGTTCATCTGCAATGGATTGATACATCATTCCCATACGGGTCATGGAGGCAAGTCCCCATTCAGGCGAATTATAGGTCGTTATGATTCTTGAGTATTTGGGCAGCAAAAGCTCCATTTGCTTCGCCTTAAATGACAATTGTGTTTGCAAATATTTATCTATATCTTTAGCTTTCACGTTCTTATCAGGTACTATTTTAATTCTTAGAAATTTTCTATACTCCTTTTCAAGTGCCTTAAACTCAGTCTCCGCCTCGGCTTCAATCTGTTCCTGGCTTTTGGCAACAGCCACCTCGCCAGAATCTGAGATATCCTTCGATTTGTCCTGGGCAAATGAAACAGATGTCAGTGTCATTAATCCAATGACTGCAATGATTACCATCAGATATTTGTAAAATCTATGCATGAAAACCTCCTTCCATAATTGCTTTTCTATACGTGATCGCCAAAGCAAACTCATTCCTTATCTACGTGACCAAGGCGATTAGCCCAGTTCTCCGGAAAATGCTCAAAATAAGTCTGATTGATACGTCGGGATCGATTTGCCGCCAGACAAAGACAAGCCGATGGAATACCGACAATTAGCAGGTATAACGGCCCAAGTATGCGCGACTGGATGCGATGCCCAAGTTCATGCTGACGCGTTTTATTCCCATCCCCGCTTTCAGGCACAAACACATACTCGCCAAGACATACGCCGCCAGCCCAAAACCTTTCCATCACGATGATTTCCCCATCCCGGCGCAGTTTGATTCCTCTAATCGCACACAGAGCCACCAGCCCCAATGCCAATATATGCTGTGGCAATTGCCAGATTAATAATATGACTTTGAGCATGAACTTCATCACATCCTCCCCTGCCGTGTTGTGAGATGACAAAACGGCATATCTTATGTTATCATTTTTTTTGGTAGATTTCGGCTTTTGGATAAAAAAAGCCTCTTTTTTCATCAAGGACAGCTCATGGTCAAACAAATCAACGAAAAAGCCCCCGAAACAAACCTTCGCATTCCGCAAAACCTGGAAGCCGAACTGTCAATCCTCGGCAGTATCCTTATCGACAATTCAACGCTCGATATGGCAAATGACATTCTCGCGCCCGAAGATTTTTACAGCGAACTGAATCGCCAGATTTTCATGGCAATGGGCAAACTCGCCGAAAACCAGAAGCCTATCGATATCGCAACACTGTATGCCAAAACGCTTCACCTCAAACTCCTCGAAGATGCCGGCGGTGTCAATTACCTGACCGAACTGACACGGCGCCTGCCGTCTGCTAGCAATATCAAACGCTATGCAGAACTCGTAAAAAATGCCTCTATTTTGCGTAAAGTCATTGAGATTTCTTCCAAAGCGAATATCCAGGCACAGTTGCCAATGGATTCCGTGACCGATTTTATTAACGACCTTAACCAAGAAGTATTTGCGCTGACTCTGACCGATGCAAACCGTGCTTATTACACATCAAAAGAAGTCATGAAGTCGACGTTTGAACTTCTCGAGGAACTCTATTCGCACAAAGATCAACTGCCCGGCATCAGCTCGGGATTCATCGATTTCGACCGAAAAACGGCCGGTTTCAAGCCAGGCACACTCACCATCCTTGCCGCGCGTCCTGGCATGGGAAAAACCGCATTGGCTCTGAATTTCCTGGCAAATGCCGCCATCGATCACCGCGTACCTTCCGCATTTTTCTCGCTCGAAATGACAAAAGAAGAACTCGGCAACCGCCTGCTATCCTCCCGTGCCCGTATTTCAGGCGACACCATGCGACGCGGCGACTTCAAGGACGGAGAATGGAACCGCGTCCATATAGCCATGGAAAGCATCAACAATTCACCAATTTTTGTCGACGAAACCCCTGCCCTCTCGATTACCAAACTTTGCGCGAAAGCAAGACGGCTCAAGACCGAGAGCAATCTCGGGCTCATTGTCATCGATTACCTCCAGCTTATGACGGGTAGTTCCTATAACCCCTCGCGTGAACAGGAAATATCCGAAATCAGCCGCTCCCTGAAAGGGCTTTCCAAAGAATTGAGCATTCCGATCATCGCCCTGTCCCAGCTCAACCGAGGCGTCGAAGCACGCACGGACAAGCGCCCCATGTTGCAAGATCTCCGCGAATCCGGTGCAATCGAACAAGACGCTGACGTTATATTATTCATCTATCGCGATGATTATTATAATAAAGATTCAACCGAAAAAGGCATTTCTGAAGTCAATATTGCAAAACAACGAAGTGGTGAAACAGGAACCATCAAACTTCGCTGGTTTGGCGAATTCACGCTCTTTGAAAATCTCGCTCGCGATGTTGACAGCAGTTTTGAATAACCTTTTTCTCTGCAGGCGTCTTGGCCTCCTACAACATCAGACACTGAATAGCGACTCATAGCGACTCTAATTTGTTGTCTACGGTTTGAAAATTTGATATCCTAGCACGGGGCTTAGGTGCATGATGCCTGTTCCCCATTCTGAGAGGATAGGAGAAAACAATGGACGATAATCAATTAAAATTGGACGATAACAAAACAAAATTGAAAGATAATAAAAAATCAATTAAAGGTATATTTTCATATAATTCACCAGTCATCTTGACATTTACGATTATAGCCGTTGCCGTTCAGGCGATTTCTATGATTCCCGTAGTTGGCTGGATACACAATTTATTTGTGACATCGCCTGGTTCGCTACTCAATCCTTTATATTATTTAAGGCTCTTTACGCACGTCATAGGCCATGGCGGCTGGGATCATCTTGTCGGCAATTTTACGTTTATTCTGCTCGTCGGTCCCATGCTCGAAGAAAAATATGGGAGCAAAAAACTGCTTTTTATGATGGCATTTACCGCCGTTGTCACAGCTCTCATCAATAATATCTTTTTCAGCAATGCACTCTGCGGTGCAAGTGGCATTGTCTTTATGTTTATTTTGCTTGCATCCTGCACCACATCCAACAAAAACGACAATAAAATCCCCATCACACTTATTCTTGCCGCTGTATTTTATCTCGGCCAGGAAGTAATCAATTCATTCAAACCAGACAGTGTTTCCCAGATGGCACATATCCTTGGCGGTCTGCTTGGTGCCGGATTCGGTTTATATTTTGCCAAATCAGGAAAATCTAAAGAAAACAAGGACACGAGTTTGACAAATCAAATCTGATCCGCCTCGCCCGCGTATGCGCCGTTAGCGCATACGCGGGCGGCCTATTAATAATATTCGTATATTGATTTCTTGCAATAATAACGAAACGACCAAGGAACTCATGCCGTGTTACACCACACCCTCGGCGATTTCCCTGTCCCCTACCCTCACTGTTTTAATTTCGACATCGAAACAATATTATCCAATTCTGGCATCTGTCAGCGGTTTATCCCAATAAATTATTGCGCCATTTTTTGATGCCATTTCTGTTGCCACGCTTTGGACGTCATCCAGTAAACTGGCTTCGCGCTTTTTGGAACGTCGCCCCTTGCCAGAATATAGCGTTTTAATAAAACAGGCATCATAAGATACTGCAAAATCTTCCGGATCATCATGTGGGAAAAAACTAATCAGAACGTCATAGCTGATTTCCCCGGCACGCGAAGTCGATTTCAATATGACGTTCACGGCATGACGGACGCGTCCATTAAATTCACCGCTTGCTTCAAAATATTGTTGATAAACATTGATTTCAGCCATGGGAATATCCTTTATTCGGCATCGTATGTGGATTGAAGAACGTCGGAATGGAGTTCCATCGTATATACCGTCATCATGCTTTCTAGTTCGTAAGGGGTAAGAACCGTGCGAAGAGCGTATATCTGCTCCCAAGTGAGTATGGCGACAAACCGGCAGTTGGTATTATGGGTATATTCCGTTTCGAAATCGTATGGTTTGAACATGACGACATGAAAATCGGGGGAATAGTTGTCGTGCAGGAAATTGTTCCAGACCAGACACCACTCATCGATGTTCGAATCGACGAGTTCCACGTCGAGACGTATGAACTTGTGAAATATTGACTCCGCGAGTACCGACATATAATGACTGAACGTATAGAAATCCGCATCGTTCATGTTGAGAATCACGTTCAGACTGGTCTGCCATGTATCATATCGGAACGGCTGGTGCGGCCCTATTTTTAGTTCATCATAAATATTGTCGATGAATTTCAAGACCTTGTCTGATTTATCATCCGAACCAGAGTCGTCGCGTTTGTCGAGCGTTTTGGGATCGATATTCATAAATGGACACGTCAATTTCAAGATTTGTTTGTCATAATATTTTCGAATGCTGCCTTTTCCGCAGATGGCAAACAGCGTGTCATAGATCGCATAGGGTATAAGTTTTAGGAGATCCTTTTGAGTCGGTGGATCGCTGCGGAGAAGGAGAACGCGCAGATCGTCCAGAATACATAAACGCATGGCGCGGTCGTCTTCAAGTGCGCAAGTGAACACCTGGGCGAACGAAAGACATGCCTTTAATACCGAGAGCAGATGCGTATATTGCTCAGAATTGCTGCTGTGTTCCCACAGATGGTTGAGCGTCGCATTCATGACGAGTTGTGGCAGGCGACGATATATGTTGGCTTCGCCGGGCAACATCAAGTCAAACAGACCGTCCGGATCTTCGGAAAGTGCCGGAACGAGAATGCGTTTAAACGTGCCGTCATGAAGTTCAAATCTCTCCCAGTTGTCGTCATTCAGAACATTGATAAACACATCGGGCGAAATTTTGGGATACGTATGTTTGTCGATAACCCGAATTGTAGGCCAGTCAAGGGTTTCGAGCGCATAGCAAGCATTGAAAGCGCCGGTTTGAAGTGCCTTGAGATTGGCTGGAAGATGGACATGCTTGAGCAATATACAGTAAGAAAAACAGTCCTCACCAATGATTTCACACGAATCCGGAAGGATAATCTCTTTGAGCGAGATGCATCCTTCAAAACAGCTGTTCCAGAGATCGGTCAGGCCTTTTTTGAAGATGACGTTTTCGAGGGCATAACATCTTTTGAAGGCACATCTTTCGATCTCCTGGACATCGTCTTCAAAGATCACGGTTTGAAGCTGACGAAGCCCGCAAAACGCATTTTCGCATATCTGGCGTATCGTTCCCTTGAATACGATGCTTTTGAGTTCTGTGCCGAGATTGAAAGCATTGGCTTCGATTTCATGAATATATTCGGGGATGACGAGTTCAGTCAGGCCCTCTTTGATGCCGACAAGGACATCCTGACAAACATATAAATCATCCATTTCTATCGTTTTGGGGAATTCAACTTTTTTGCGTTCTATTTTGGGAGGTTCGTTATGTTCATTTGGACGAGAAAACTCGATTTCTGCGCTCATTTCACGTTTTACAGGCTGGGAGTCGTCCGGATGGGAAACACGCAATGATATCGTAGGAAATGGGGCAGAACTTTGATCGATGGGGGAACCGCTGATTTCGTCTGCCTGGGCGATCTTGTACGGAATGTATGCTGCTCGCTTGTTTGAATAGACGTATTTATTTTGCAGAAACAGCAACGTATTTTGGGATAACGGGCAGTCCTCGATGCTGTCTCGCCGAATGAGTTTCAAGTTGGGATTCCAGACGATAGACGTCAGGGAGGTGCAGCCTTTGAACATGTCGGTCGGCGTCGTGATGAAATAATCATTGTTCGGAAGGCTGACGAATTTGAGAGAAGTACAGTTTTTGAATGCCGACCGACCGATATTCCATACCGAATTGGGAATCATGACGGCTTCTATCGATTTGTTGTTCTGAAATGCGAAATCTCCGATATCCTTTATGCCGTCAGGGATGACAATCTTTTTTTGAGAGCCTTTATAACCGATAATCTTGTCGCCATATTTTCCTTTTGTGATCAGAAAACCGAATTTCTGGGGGGTAACGGACGGCCCTTTGTCGGAATTCATCAGGGGCTGTGACTGGGGGATCACATTGTTTTTGATGCTTTGGAAAACACTCGAGAGCGCCTTGACGGCTGGTTTTGCGATGTCTGAAAGCGTTTTGGATTCCGGGGGATTAGGATTATCGTCGTTTAAGATGTTTTTTTTTAAAGAGTCAGAATTTTCGGATGAATCCGGCGATGTGATTTGTTCATTCGTCGGAGAAATGCAACTTTCATTTTTAGCTGTATCTAATTTTGAAGATATTTCAGCAGGAATGGAGGGCAAAATGTAATCTATTCCATGATATTCCGGCGTTCGTGGCACGCGTGTCATGACGCCATCGACGACTTTAAAAATAGTATCTGCTTCGCCATCCTGGGAATAACTGGATGAATTGTTATATATATATATACCAGTCAGAATGTTGTTCCCGATCTTGGGAAAAAGTTCACCATTTATATATTGATATTTGGGCCAGTCAATGCTTTCAAGTGAAGAACAATTGGCGAAGGCCTTGTCTGATATGACCTGGAGCTTGCCGGGAAGATGAATATGCTTCAGTTGACCGCAGGACATAAAGCAGTACTTGCCGATGATTCTGCATTTAGAAGGAATTTCAATGTCTGTCAGATGATTGCAATCCTGAAAACAGCTGTCTCCTATAGATTCGAGTTCCAGGGGCAGTTTGATTGCCTTAATACGGCTATTGTAAAAGGTCTTTTCTTCAAGCGTTTTGAGGGATTGAGGGAGATGTATCAGCCCAAGGTTCCAGCATTTGCTGAAACACTCCTGCCCAATGGCCGTACAAGAATTGGGGATGGACACGTTATTGAGCTTTTGACAATGATAAAAACATCGATTTCCTAGAAATGTCACACCCTTGAGTTTAACATTCTCAAGGGATGGACAGTTCTGGAACGCACCGTCCTCGATCCGCGAAACATGCATGAACTGGACAGTTTTCAGTTCGGGCAAAACGGCAAATGCTTGTTTTTCGACGATATCGATTGGCGAGTTGAATTGAATAGTTTTTAAATGAATTCCTTTTGAAAAAGCTCTTTTGGAGATCACAATTGAAGAACTGTCGAATTCGATATTATAGAACTGGCATTTATTGAGTTCGAATGCGACACTGTTCTGAGGATTGTCATCTTCTTCATATCCGGTGATATAGATAACAAGCATATTTCCGCCGGAATCGGGTCTGCCTTCCCGACTTGCGTATGCGCTTTCGTAAATCTCGGGCTCGTGCCATAAAAATTCGCGGATATGAATGCCATTGTTCAGTACGGTATCGATCCATCTGAAGTTGTCTGCATTCGATGGGATGACGTGGCAAGGGGCATCCTGAGGTGCTTCGGTATGGATTTCGCTGCTGTACTTTATACCGAGCTGTTTAATGTTTAGCCTGCGTATGCTTTGAGCGTCTAAAGAATAATTAGGGTCTTTTGTTTTAGGCGAAGAATTCTGTTTTGAACGGATCGTGTTGTGGGGTTCGTTGTCGCGATGAGCTATTGTTTTAGGCGTGGAAATCTGTTTTGAACAGATCGCGTCGTGAGTTTCGTTGCCGGGATGGGCTTCGGATTTTTGTGTGGAATTGTGATTTGGGCGAGCAGTGTTATTCTCAATCGTTTTGTCGGTTGGACTATTTTTCTCTTTGATGGCATCCAGAGACGCGGTGGCGTTTTCAATGGCTTTTGTTGCAGAATCCAGGGCTTTGAGTGCGGCTTCTCCCAGTTCTTGAATCAATTTTGAATCGCCCAAAGTTTTCAATAATGATGAAAAAGGGGATTTGTTATTAGCCATAATATAAACACTCCAGGAATGTAGAAACCCTTCTGCTGGCTTGAACCAGCGAATACTCTCTCAGTTTATTACAAGCCCTGGATTCTGTCCAATGATAATTGTTTATGACTATTGTCACTGTTCAGACCCTCACAGAGCATTTGAATTGCGTGGCAAAATGCGGCCTGTTCCCCCGGTGGGCGTTACGCGCCAATCGGGGGCTATTATTTGCGCCAATGATAGCATTTGTCCCTTCCTCATGCAATTTATAGAGAAAGAGTAGCGAAGATGGCAATAATTATATACATTTATATACGGAAATCGCGTTCGCCATTTTCAATTTTGATGAGATTCTTTTCGACGAATGCGCGAACTTTCTCATTCGGGATTTTTTGAATTTCAGTTTTGATCAGGTTTTCACCGACGAGTTTTGTAATCGGCGAGGCATAATCCTCGAGGTACTCTTTTAAAGTCATGATGGCATTGGGATGACAGCAATTGAGAATCTGATTGGATTTGCAAAGCGACATAAACCGGTCACCGGTACGGCCTTCACGGTAACATGCCGTGCAGAAACTGGGTAGACTGCCGAGTTTCATCAGCCAGCAAATCACTTCATCGAGTGTTCTGCGGTCAGATACATCGAATTGTGCCGAGGATTCATCGCGTTCTTCTTCGCAATAACCGCCGACGCTTGTGCGAGATGCGCCGCTGATCTGCGAAATACCGAGTTCCAAGGCACGCGCGCGGACATCGGATGATTCGCGTGTCGATATGATCATGCCGGTATATGGCACGGCAACGCGGGCACATGCAATAATCTTTAAGAATGTTTCATCGGAAATGCCATTATCAAAAGCTGTCGGATCGATATCGTCCGCACGTTTGACACGCGGGAAACTAATTGTATGCGGACCGACGCCATGAACAGCCTCGAGATGCTCGGCATGCATTAAAAGTGCAGCAAATTCATATCGATAGCGTTCAAGACCAAAGAGCACGCCGAGACCAACATCATCAATTCCGCCTTCCATGGCGCGATCCATGGCTTCCGTATGATAACAATAATCATGTTTAGGTCCGGTCGGATGAAGAACTTCATAAGATTCTTTATGATATGTTTCCTGGAAAAGAATATAAGTCCCGATGCCGGCTTCTTTCAGTTTGCGATAATTCTCTACCGTCGTAGCAGCAATATTCACATTGACGCGGCGAATGGCACCGTTTTTATGTTTGATATTGTAAATGGTATTGATACTTTCCAGAATATACTCAATGGGATTGTTTTTGGGGTCTTCCCCGGATTCGATGGCAAGACGTTTATGACCCATATCCTGCAGAGCAATGA